>NZ_JBDNAI010000065.1:0-2969 GCF_039768515.1 Wenyingzhuangia sp. | reverse complement strand
TCCCCTTATGTTTATAGTGATATTGAAATCGCTCCAGACAATTCTATGTGGTTTGCAACTAAAAATAATGTATATGGACACGGAGGAGGAAAAATATTTAGAAGTACAAATGGTGTTGATTTCACAGAAAAATATTCTTTCACGAACGGTGATAGAGTTGAACTATCTGTTTCTAAACAAAATAGTAATACTGTTTATGCCGTAGCAGAAATATTTAATAAAAATTTAGGAGAAGACAATAATGTAAAGAAAGGAGTTCAACTGGTAAAGACTTTGGATGGTTTAGATTTTATAGAAATTTCAAAACCCAATGATGTTGACCAAGATATTACTCCTGAGGATTTTACTAGGGGCCAAGCTTTCTATGATTTAATGCTTGAGGTAGATCCAGATGATGACAATATTGTTTATGCAGGTGGGATAGACTTATTTAAGTCTTATGATGGAGGTAATTCTTGGTCTCAGATATCAAAATGGTCAAATAACAATGATTTGTTTAGTCTTAGGGTTTCATTGGTGCATGCTGATCAGCATACATTAGCTTTTAGTCCCTTAGATCATAACCAAGGAGTTTTTGGAAACGATGGTGGGGTATATTTTTGTGAAGATTTAAGCAGTGTAGAAAGTAGTACTTCTGTAATCTCAAGTAGAAATAAAAATTATAATGTTACTCAGTTTTATTCTGCAGCCATAGGCCAAAATATCAACAATGAAATGCTTTTAGGGGGGGCTCAGGACAATGGTTCTTTATTTGTGTCGAATGCAGCTTTTGGAATGAATTCTTATATTGATCTCTATGGTGGAGATGGTGCAAAAGTATTCATAGACAAAGATGATGATTACGCGATAGTTTCATATGTTTTTAACACTTACATATTGCAACCTTTACCATTGTTAAGTTATAACAATCAAATATTAATAGAAAAAGATGAGGAAAGTGGGACTTTTATTAACACGGCAGATCTAGATGATCAGTTCAATCTTCTTTACACTGATGGAACGACAGGCTATCGTAATGATACTTTAGACATTGCTCCCGCCATAAGTAGATTTTCAAATTTAAAAACAACACCTGAAAGAGACGATTTCACAGACCCATTACTTTCAGAAGCACCAACGGCAATTAAGGCCTCTCCCTTTACGGTCAATTCCTCATCAGTTCTTATAGGAACAGAGACTGGAATATTACTAAAAGTTACAGGTTTCGAAACGGAAAACCCTTTATGGACTTCAATTGATAATGCTGAAACGATTAATGTAGGGGCTGTTTCTGATATTTCTTTTGGCGCAAATGAAGATGAAATAGTGGTGACTCTCCATAACTATGGCATCAATAACATTTATTTTACCACCGACGGTGGTATCAACTGGGTTGAAAAAGATGGAAATCTACCTGACATCCCAACAAAAGCTATTCTGTTAAATCCTTTAGATCAAAACGAAGCTATTGTAGGAACCAACTTTGGGGTTTGGAGAACTGAAAATTTTAGGGATGAACTTCCTATCTGGGTGCATTCTCAAAACGGAATGTCAAGTGTTAAAGTGACTCAATTTGATATGAGAAAAACAGATCAAACCGTTCTTGCTTCAACTTATGGGAGAGGTCTTTTTACGGGTCATTTTTCTGGTGTGAGATTGTCAAACAGTATAGCAGATATTCAAAACGATTTAAATTCAGTATTTAGGATAAATAGGATTGACAAAACCCTCGAAATTAAAAAAAATGTTCCTGGTGATGAAGTTGTAAATGTATGTATTTATAAAATGGATGGAGCCTTGATGCTTGCTAGAGAATTAAACTTTATGAGAAAAAGTAAACATCTTTTAGAAGTACCTTTTCAATCTGGAGTTTACCTCGTAAACATATCATATGGAACTCAACATTTTTCTCAAAAAATAGTACTATTTGATTAAAATAGGTAAGTCACTCCTATACCTAAAATTTGTTTTAATTGTACCCTTGGTCCTGTTTGGGTCCCATCTGCTTCAGTAATCTTGGAATCATCATCGTACAAGAGGTGAGAGTTTATGTTGGCTTGTATATATTGATTAACTTTCATATCTAAATTCATTTCGATTTCTGTATCTACGTTGCCAAAATTATTGATGTAATCAGAATAAAAGGAGCTTTTAATATTCATGTTGATGTTCTCCATGATAGTCGTTTGGTATTCTATTCTAATTAATGCACCAAGCTCAGAGTTAATGTTTTCTCCTTCAGTAGTGATGTTTCCATTGTCATCTATGATTGCTGGAGTCACACCAAAGGCCCCATTATTTGCTAAATCTTGGTTGTAAACAAAAGTAACTTGGTTGGTCAGTGGGGATAGTTGTAATTTAAACGCGTGATCATTATCGGTGTAAAGTCCTCCAACTCCCAAACGCATTCGAGCTGGAGCAAAAAAACTTGAAATTAGAGTCGTTCTATCGGCTCCTTTATACCCTTTGTAAAACTGAGTAGTTAGGTTGAATTCTCCAGAATAGTACCATTTAGATTTAAGGCTTGATTTGTAACTGCATGTTGACTTTAAGTCAATAACATCATTTGTCTTAGTGGTATATTCGTTACCACTTTCTTTGCTGATTCCATATTTTAAGTTGATAGCATTTGTCCATAGTAATCGACCATTTTTGTAATTATAATCTCCGTTAAAGGAAGCAATTCCAGCAACACTGTTGTTTCCTCCTTTAGTCCAGTTTATAAAAGAGGTCTGAGTTAGTAAAATCCCAGGTTTGTTTACAAATGTCCAAGAGTTTAAATTTCTCTGAACAGTATCTTTTTTTGTTCTTTTTACAATGGAATCGTTGTTTTTTTTCTTGAGAATACTACTGATTTTTGATTTAATTTTATAGATATTCTCCTGGCTTGAAGTAGTGTCCGTATTTATTTTTTGAAAAACTTTAGTGATTTTTGATTTTATGGTCGTGATACTTTCTGGAATCGGTATGGTATCGCTATGAAACTCTGA
>NZ_JBDNAI010000064.1:0-15296 GCF_039768515.1 Wenyingzhuangia sp. | reverse complement strand
TCATCCTGTGGGATTACATTTCCAAAGCGATTTTGCAAATTTTCAACTTCTTTATCAATCAACTCATCATTAGCAATAATGTTATATTTTTTAACTTTAGTCTTCGCCAAGTTAACCTTTATATCAGGAGCTAAACCTAATTCAAATTCAAAGGAGAAGTTTTCAGTATCCCAATTGAATTCTCCATCCATTTTTGGCAATGGATTTCCAAGTATGTCTAATTTCTCTTCGGTTAAGTAATTGTTTAGAGATTCTTGCAATAATTTATTTACTTCATCAACCATTACTGATTTTCCATACTGCTTTTTAACCAATCCCATTGGTACTTGACCTTGTCTAAATCCAGGGATATTTGCTTTTTTACGATAATCCTTTAATACCGAAGCCACTCTTTCTTGATAATCCTCAGTTGTAATATCAACTTTAACTACTGCATTTAATGCATCGATATTCTCTTTAGTAATGTTCATTTGACTATTTTATTTAAAATCTCTTAAAAATTGGCTGCAAAAATACGTTTTTTTTGTGAAGTAACAAAAGTCATAATCAATTCATGCTCAATTACTTTAATTATTAACCTCCTGTTTTATGAAGGCGTTCAACCTGTTGAAGAAGTCTATAGGGTTCTCTGCATGTAACCAGTGTCCAGAGTTGGATATGGTTTCTATTTTGGCTCTTTCAAAATGTGCTGAAATTAGGGCTTGATCCTCATCTAGTATATAGTCAGAATTTTGACCCCTCAAGAACAAAACCTCTCCATCATAAGTAGTGTAAGGTGGCAATGCTTTTCCCACTTCAGAATTGTTTTCTGTCAGACTTTGCAAGTTGAACCGAAAATCCATTTCTGTTTTTGTCTTTCTGTATACGTTTTTTAATAAAAATTGTCGAACACCTTCCTCAGGAATACTTTCCTTTAAGATAGCATCCACTTCAGTTCTTAACTTTAACTCGGAAAACCTCACGCTGTTTAACGCATTGATGATTGTTTGATGATGGGGTTCATAATATTTTGGGGCAATATCGACCACAATCAACTTCTCTACTAATTCTGGAAATTCAACGGCAAACAACATTGCTGTTTTCCCTCCCATTGAATGACCCAAAACAATAGCTTTCTGTATTTGTTTTTCCTCAAAATAATATTTCAAATCCTCCACCATCAACTCATAACTGAAGTCTTCCGTGTGAAAACTTCTTCCATGATTGCGCTGATCAACCACATGAACTTCTGAGTCTAAAGCCAATTTAGTTGCGTGTGACTTCCAATTGTCTCCCATACCAAAATACCCGTGAAGAATAACAATTGGAAATCCTGAACCCATAATGTTTGAGTGTAGTAATTCCATTATAATACGTCCTGTAATTTATACAAATACATGTTAACAACATTTTGCAACCCATAATAAAGAGCTTCAGAGATCAAAGCGTGACCTATCGATACCTCGGCAAGCTCGGGTATGTTTTTTGCAAAAAAATTGATGTTTTTTAAACTCAAATCATGACCTGCATTTACGCCCATCCCTAACTGATTTGCTAACTTTGCGGCTTCGGCATATTCAGTAATCACGCCTTTGTTCCCTTTGCCATATTCTAGAGCAAACTTTTCAGTATACAATTCTACTCTATCTGCTCCTGTTGTAGCTGCTGCTTCAATAAGGTTTGGGTTCCCAGTATCAATAAAAATAGAGGTTCTAATACCTGCTTCTTTAAATTCTGTGATGACATCCTTTAAGAAAGATTGGTGTGTAATGGTATCCCAGCCTGCGTCAGAAGTTATATTATCATCCCCATCAGGTACAAGAGTGACTTGCGCAGGAAGTGTATCCAGGACTAATTTTTTGAATTTTGGTATTGGATTTCCCTCAATGTTAAGTTCGGTTGTTACAGTTTCTTTCAAATCGAAAGCGTCTTGATAACGAATATGTCGTTCATCTGGTCTTGGATGAATCGTAATTCCTTGACCCCCAAACGCTTCAATATCTTTGGCCACTTGCACTAAATTAGGAACATCTCCTCCTCTAGAATTTCTCAATGTGGCTATTTTATTTACATTTACACTTAATACCGCCATGTTCTATAATTTTAGGATACAAAAATATTCAAAATAGGACGAATATCTAACAATTTTTATCAAATTGCATTATATGGAACTCTTCAATGAAATCTCACAGAAAAAAATATTTATAACCGCCCAACAGACCATAAATGAAGTTCTTCAAGTTTTTGATACGCTTTTATTTTCTAGTGTTCCAATAGTTAAAAATAAGAAGCTAGTCGCGATGGTCTCTAAAGAAGATTTAAGCCTTATCGAAGACGGCGAACAAAAGATTGCTGACTTAGAATATTTATACAACTTTTACTATGCAAAACAAAAAGACACACTACTTGAAGTAATTTCTTCTTTTGTAACTAACAATACTGATGTTTTACCGATCATCGATGACGAAAACAATTATCTTGGTTTTTTAAACCTTCATGACACCTTAGAATCTTTTGCAGACACTGACTTTTTGAAAGTTGAAGGGAACACATTATTACTACAAAAAAACACTAGTGAATATAGTTTTTCTGAAATTTGTCAAATAACAGAATCTCAAAACAACAGAATATTAGGTTGTTTTGTCTTGCAAAGCAATGAAGAAAAAACTACAATTGTAATAAAAGTGAAATCTAGAAATATAAATGAGCTTATTCAATCTTTTAGAAGATACAGTTACAACATCCTAAGTACCTCTTCAGAAGATTATCTTGTTGAACATTTAAAAAAACACTCTGAATACTTTATTAAATATTTAAACATCTAAATTTGCAACATCATTAAAGTTAAATTATGAAAAAAGTAGCCATTTTTGGACAGGTATATAAATCTTCTCATGAGGTTTATGTATCTACATTGATCGATATTTTAAAGAACGAAAAAATTTGTGTTTTCATAAACAATGACTACAAGGAATCTGTAACAAATAATGGACTCAAATTTTTAGATCATTTAGATACTTACAACGGGGACTCTGGCCTAGACTCTTCATTTAACGCGCTCATCACCTTAGGAGGAGATGGAACCATACTGAGGGCTTTTAATCAGATTAAAGATTTGAATATCCCAGTGCTAGGAATTAACTTAGGGCGATTAGGTTTTTTAGCCACCGTACAAAAAAAAGAAATCAACAAAGCCATTAAAGAGTTTCTCAAGGAAGACTACACCATTGATGAACGTACCATGCTGAAAGTTTCTTACAAAGAAAGTGGATCTGAATTCACCAAACTTGGATATGCCTTAAACGATTTGACGATTACAAAAAAAGACACAAATTCTATGATTGGTGTAGATGCATATCTAAACCATGACTATTTGACTACATACTGGGCAGATGGCGTCATTATTTCAACTCCTACAGGCTCTACAGGATATTCTTTAAGCTGCCAAGGACCAATTATTATGCCGAATACCAATAACTTTTTAATCACTCCTGTAGCACCACACAACTTGAACGCTAGACCTATCGTAATTTCTGATCAAACTGAAATTAAATTAAAGGTTTTAAGAAGAGAAGATCAATTTTTAGCTTCTTTAGATTCTAGGGTAAGTGTTATGGACGTAGAAACAGAAATTATTGTGACTAAAGCGCCACATACGGCTAAAATTATACTCCTTAAAAACCATACGTTTATCAACACGCTTAGAGATAAGTTACTTTGGGGGTATGATTCTAGAAATAAACAGAATAATAGACAATAAAATGATTGCATTATTAGTTATCTCTCTGTGATTTTATATCCATTTAATTATATTTGCCAAGTTTTATTCTTTATTATGCCAAAGTTCTTCTGTGTTCTTGTTTTATTAATTGCTAACATTGGCTTTTCTCAGGTTTACGAAATTGGTATTTCTCACAATCAAGGAAGCCTAGTAGGTGAAAAATACAATGCTTTTCCTATCAACGCTACTGGTGGAAATTGGGGGATAATCGTTAAAAAAAACATGAACCCTAGGATAGCGTATAGATTAGCCGCCAATTCATTAGAAAACAAAGACACAAAACTGACTGAACTCTCTGGTGGAATAGATTTTAATTTCACAGAATATAATCCAATTAGACTGGCTAGTCCTGACAAAGGATCAGCCTATCTTATTTTTGAGTTGACTACACTTTTTTATGACACGGATGAGAAATCTCTGTTTTCAATGGCTCTTCCCCTAGGAGTAGGGTATAAAAAAATACTAGCAAAACATGTAGTTTGTTCTCTAGAAACAAAAGGTAGAATCTCTTTTACAGATGACTTAGATAATATTTCAACAAACAAAAGTACTTTGGATGCTTATTACTATATTGGAGCCTCAATATATTATACTTTTGGCTGGCCAAGAGGCAGTAAAAATCAAATACGATTTTAAATGAGTTTAATTGAAAAAGTAAAACAGGGGAAAGTCCCAAAACATATTGCCATCATCATGGATGGGAACGGCCGTTGGGCAAAGAAAAAAGGTATGGCTAGAATTTTTGGTCACAGAAATGCTTTGACTGCTGTAAGAGAATCTGTTATTGGTGCCTCAGAGATAGGGACCAAAGCCATTTCTTTGTATGCCTTTTCTACAGAAAACTGGAACAGACCTAAAATGGAAATAGATGCATTGATGAGTTTGTTGATCAATTCGTTAAAGAAAGAGCTCCCAGAATTTCAAAAAAACCAAGTAAAAGTAAATGCTATTGGTAGGCTATCAGATTTACCAAAAAAAGCACAGGAAACACTTCGTGATGTAATCAACGCGACCAAAACAAACACTAAAATAACACTGACTTTTTGTTTGAGTTATGGAAGTAGAGAAGAAATCACGTCATGTGTAAAAAAAATTGTCGAAGATGTAAAAAATGGAATCCTAGCGACTGAAGACATCTCAGAAGACAGCATCCAGCAAAACTTGTACACCAATGACCTACCTGACGTAGATTTAATGATTCGTACTAGTGGAGAACAAAGACTAAGCAATTATCTGCTATGGCAGCTTGCATATGCAGAATTATATTTTACTGAAACACTTTGGCCTGATTTTAGAAGAGACGACTTGGTTAAGGCAGTGGATACTTACCAGAATAGAGAAAGAAGGTTTGGAAAAACCAGTGAACAATTAGAAGGCGAACATGAATAAACTATTTAAAAATTACTTTTTTACACTTATCATTCTGATCACAAATATTTTGTGTGCTCAAGAAGAGAATACGGTAAATACTACTCCACCCTTTTCTGACTCAGATAAGCCTGATCTATCTGTCTCAAAGAACTACCTACTTGGAGGAATAACCACTTCAGGAACGAATGCTTTTTCAGAAGCTTCTATCATATCCTATTCAGGATTGAAAACAGGACAACCAATAAAAATTCCTGGAGACAAATTAACAAGTGCGATAAAAAAACTATACCAGTCAGATAAATTTAGTGATGTAGAAGTATTTGTCACTAAAATGGAAGGAAATACCATCTACTTAGAAATTGCCATCAAAGAATTACCTCAACTAAACGAGGTAAATTTTATAGGAGTTAGTAAAAGCAAAGCCAAAACTTTCAAAAAAGATACTGGACTCACAAAAGGAAAAATGCTGACAGAAAACCTGATAACTTCTACAAAAAATTACATCCGACAATTTTATGTAGACAAAGGTTACTTAAAAACCAAAGTAAATATTTCTTCAGAAGAAAACCCAACAAATGCAAATCAAAAAGACATTACTGTTTTTATTGACAAAGGAGAATTGATCAAGATAAAAAAAATCAATGTCAATGGAAATTTAAAATTTAGTGACAAAGAAGTTAGAAAATCTTTAAAGGATACTAAAATAAAATTTTGGGGAAGATTCTGGAAAAGATCAAAATTCGTAGAAGAAAATTTTAAAGAAGACAAGAAAAACTTAATTGACAAATACCGTCGTGAAGGGTTTCGTGATGCAAGAGTTGTGGCAGATAGCATCACTTGGAACGAGGACAACAAGACCGTTGATTTAAATTTAAAAATTGAAGAAGGAAAAAAATATTTCTACAAAGAGATTAAGTTTTTAGGGAATAAAACATATAAGAGTGAGAGCCTTCAAAGAATGTTGCGAATTGAAAAAGGTGATGTCTACGATTCTAAAACATTGGAAGAAAGAGTTAACGGAGATGGGTCTCCAGACTCTGATGACATCACAACCTTTTACCAAAACAGAGGATATTTATTTTCACAAATTAATCTTGTGGAGACTCAAGTAGAAAACGACTCTATCACGGTCGAAATTAGGATTAATGAAGACGACCCTGCGACTATAAGCCACGTTTCCGTTACTGGAAATGACAAAACAAATGATCATGTTATTTTTAGAGAATTACGTACCAAACCCGGAGATTTGTACGCAAAAGATAACATCATCAGATCGATAAGAGAGTTAGGTCAAATGGGGTTTTTTGATGCTGAAGCAATTACACCAGATTTGAAACCTAATTTTGTTGATAAGACAGTTAGCATAGATTACAGTCTTGCAGAAAAAGGATCTAGTCAGATTGAGCTACAAGGAGGATACGGTGGAGGATCTTTTATCGGTACTCTGGGCTTATCCTTTAATAATTTCTCTTTGCGTAACCTACTCAAAAAAGAAGAATACAAACCTTTACCGCTAGGGGATGGACAACAATTGTCTTTACGATTACAAACAAGTAGATTTTCTACAACCAACAGCTTGTCTTTTACAGAGCCTTGGCTAGGAGGTAAAAAACCAAGATCTTTGAGTCTATCTGTTTATAACACTAAACAATTTGGATTTGGTACTTCGTATTATGATGTTGATAAAAGCCAACGATTAGTAATCTTAGGTGCTTCTTTAGGAATAGGAGAACGATTGAGGTGGCCCGATGATTATTTTTCTATTTCAAACTCGATTAGCTACAGGAAATATACAGTGAATAACTTTAACTTTGGTAGTGCACTACAGTTCGAGGATGGCTCTGGGGTTTCTAACAACTTATCGTACAATGTAACATTAAAACGTAATTCCGCTGGACCTAGCCTAATTTTCCCAACCTATGGATCCACATTTTCTTTGGAAGGTAAATTCACTCCTCCCTTTTCTCTATTTTCAGACAAAAAATATGAGACCAATGATGACCGATTTAAATGGCTAGAATACTATAAAATCAATTTAAAAGCCAAGTGGTACACCGCGTTAGTAGATAAGTTCGTTTTAATGACAAACGTGCAATTTGGATACCTAGGAAATTACAATGAAAAATTAGGGGAAATTCCTTTTGAAAGATATTTTGTAGGTGGAGACGGACTAAACACAAATAGCTTTGATGGACGAGAAGTGATTGGACTCAGGGGTTATACTAATAGTTCGCTATCTAACTTTGGTGGAACCACTACTTACTCTTCAGAATTTTTAGGAGCAACTGTTTATGATAAATTCTCTATGGAGATACGTTATCCAATCAGTTTAAACCCCTCCGCATCTATTTATGCTCTAGGGTTTTTAGAAGCAGGAAATGCTTACAGTAGTTTTAGCAATTTCAATCCTTTTGATATTAAAAAATCAGCTGGTTTAGGAATTCGTATATTTATGCCAGCCTTCGGACTGCTAGGAATTGACTTCGGTCACGGATTTGATAATATCCCTGGTACAACCGGTGAAAAATCTGGTTGGCAGACGCACTTCATTATAGGACAACAATTTTAAAAAAATGGCATGATTATTTCTACCTACATAAACAAGTTCTTTAAAACAACCCTTTTCACTTTATTATGTTTTGGGATGCCCGTAAACGCACAACAACAGTTGCAAAAGATAGGTTTTGTTGACATTGAATACGTCTTAAACAAAATACCTTCTTATGCTGGAGCGCAGGCAAAGTTAAACACCGAAACAACTACGTGGAAAAAAAACTTGGATAAAATGTATCTCAAGCTAAACACGATGAAGGAGGAGTTTCTTAATGAAAAACCATTGCTGACTGAGGATTTAGTAAAAGAAAGAGAAATAGAAATAAAAAATTACGAAGAAGAAATTATTAAAGTAGAAAACACTTATTTTGGTACCGAGGGTAAATTATTTGATCTGAGAAAAAAATTAGTCACTCCTTATCAAGATTTGGTTTTTAACGCAGTACAAACCATTGCAAAAATCCGAAAATATGATATGATTTTTGAAAAATCCTCGTCAATAGTAATGCTTTATACCAATAATAATTACGATATTAGCGAACTTGTATTAAAATACATTCAAAAATCTAAAAAAGAAATAGAACAGGAAGAAGCTGCTATTAAAAGAGAAATTGCAAAAAAAGCAAGAGAAAAAAGAATAGCTGATCAAAGAAAAAAACGAGAAGAAGACAGAATCAAAAGAGAAAACGAACGAAAAAAACGAAACAATAAATAAATAAAACGATGAAACAAGTAAGAACTACATTTTTAATTGCTGTAATGGCTCTAGGATTTACACAATTTACTCAAGCACAAAAAATTGCTCACATTAATTTAGACGAAGTAGTCGCATCTATGCCCGAAGCAAAAACTATGCAGACTGATATGGAAAAGTTAGGAAAAACTTACGAGTCTGAAATTAAATCTGCATCTGCTGCCTTAAAAGCAAAGTATGACAAGTACACTGCAGAAGAAAAATCCAAAACTCCAGAAGAAAACCAACAAAGAGCTATGGAAGTTCAACAGGAACAAAGTAAAATAGCGCAATTACAGCAAGCAGCTCAACAAGAACTACAAAATAAGCAAAACCAAATGTTAGAGCCTATTGTAAAAAAAGCTCAAGATGCTATAAATGCTTATGCTAAAGAAAAAGGAATTCAATACATTCTGGATGCTAGAACACTTATTTATGCTGAAGGAGAAGATATTTCTGCAGCTGTTAAAACAAAATTAGGAATCACCCAATAATCATATTACCTACTAAAAAATAAAAACGCTATTATATTAATATAATAGCGTTTTTATTTTGATCTTGTTTTTTCGTAATTTGACAATCATGCACTTATTAAAAAACTTTAAAGAAAACCCTATTGGATTTTTTGACTCTGGGGTAGGTGGTACCTCTATCTGGAAAGAAGTCATCAATAGACTACCGTTTGAAGACACCATTTACTTAGCAGATAGTAGAAACGCGCCTTACGGAAACAAAAACAAACAGGAGATTATAGATATTTGTGTTAAAAACACAGAAATCCTGATAAAAAATGGGGCAAAGATAATTGTAGTTGCCTGTAATACTGCAACTACAAATGCAATTGACATCTTAAGGAATACTTATGATATTCCTTTTATTGGTATAGAACCTGCTATTAAACCTGCAGCTTTAGCAACACAAACAAAGGCTGTTGGGATTTTAGCGACTAAAGGCACTCTTAGTAGCGAGTTATTTCATAAGACTACGCATCAATTTGCCTCAAACATTAACATCATAGAACAGGAAGGAACTGGCTTGGTCCCATTAATTGAAAACAACATGATAGATTCCTATAAAATGGAGACGCTTTTGAAACGCTATCTCAAACCAATGACACACCGTAGAATAGATTATCTAGTGCTAGGATGCTCCCACTATCCTTATTTAATTCCAAAGATTAAAGAAATCATTGGAGACGATGTTGTTATTATAGATTCTGGATTTGCTGTCGCCAAACAAACTGAAAAAATACTCTCTGAGTACAATTTACTTAACAACAAAAACGAATCTGGTAAACATTATTTGATGAGCAATAGCAATATTGAAACACTTAAAAACCTGGTTATAGATGTCAAAAATAAAACAATCGAACAACACTATTTTTAGTCTTTATACCAGCTTGAATACTTCAAATAAGCATCAGCGATTCTGTTGACTTCTCCTTTCAACAATTCTTCACTGACCTCTTTTATTTTTTTGGCAGGAGTTCCAGCGTAAACACTTCCTGAAGCAACAACAGTCCCCTTGGTCACAACAGCTCCTGCAGCAATAATACAATTAGACTCTAAAATACAGTCATCCATCACAATCGCGCCCATTCCGATAAGCACGTGGTCCTGAATTGTGCAACCATGGACAATAGCATTATGACCCACAGAAACAGAATTGCCAATAGTAGTTGGAGATTTTTTATAGGTAGCATGTACGACCGCACCATCTTGAATATTAACTTTATTACCCATCGTGATCGCGTGTACATCTCCTCTAACAACTGCATTATACCAAATACTACAATCATTGCCCATAGAAACCTCACCGATGACAACGCTGTTCTCCGCAAGAAAACAATTTTGACCAAATTTGGGCTTTTTTCCATTTAATTCTTTGATAATCATCTTTTAAAATTTTAATCAAAAGTAATATAATTGTAATATTGCAAAAAAGATTATCGTGTCAATTCCAAATCATCAAAAAATAATAGCTGTTGACTTTGATGGTACCATCGTAAAAGATGAGTACCCAAAAATTGGTACCCCACAACTGTTTGCCTTTGAAACCCTTAAAAAACTTGAGGAGAAAGGATACCGACTTATCCTTTGGACTCTAAGAGAGGGTAAAAAACTAAATGAGGCTGTTCTTTTCTGCAAAAAAAATGGAATAACCTTTTATGCTGTGAATAAAAACTATCCTGAAGAAATAATAGACCATCTTTCCATTCGTAAAATTCACGCAGATATTTTTATCGATGATCGTAACGTAGGGGGATTTATCGGATGGGGAAAAATTCATCAATTGATACTTGATGAGGAAATTAAAACGAAGCAAAACAAAAAGAAAGGATTTTTAGGTTTATTCGATTAAAAAACACCTTTATACGCCATAAAATATACTATGATTACCATTAAAACCCAAGAAGAGATTGAACTAATGCGTGAGAGTGCACTCATTGTTTCTAAAACTCTAGGAATGCTTGCCAAGGAAGTAAAACCAGGAATATCGACACTTGAGTTAGATAAAATGGCTGAAACTTTTATTAGAGATCATGGAGCCGAGCCTGGATTTTTAGGATTATATGATTTTCCAAACACCCTATGTATGAGTCCAAACGAGCAAGTAGTCCACGGAATACCAAACAAAACAGCTTTGGTAAATGGTGATATTATATCTATTGACTGTGGTGCTTTAAAAAATGGTTTTTATGGAGATCATGCCTATACTTTTGAAGTAGGTGAAGTAAGTTATGAAATTAAACAATTATTGGCGATAACCAAACAAAGTTTGTATGTAGGTATCGAACAATTAAAGGCTGGGAATAGAGTTGGTGATGTGGGATATGCAATCCAAAAATACACTGAAGATCATGGCTACGGAGTTGTCAGAGAATTGGTGGGGCATGGATTGGGTAGAGAAATGCATGAAGATCCTCAAATGCCAAATTATGGTAAGCGCGGTAGAGGAAAAAAATTTGTAAATGGTATGGTCGTTGCCATTGAACCCATGACTAATATGGGATCCAAAGATATTATTCAATTAAACGATGGGTGGTCTATCTTAACCAAAGACGGTAAACCTTCAGCTCATTTTGAACATGATATTGCTATTGTAGAGGGTAAACCTGAAATATTATCTACTTTTAAATATATAAATGATGCTCTAGGTATCGAGACAAATATCGAGGATCAATACAGGAATAAGCCTTACGGAGCATAGTTATGGGGTTATTCAAAGTTCTTTTAAATACCATTCCCAGACCCTTGCTCATCAAAGTTAGTTCTCTTGTAAAACCAATACTAGCCATCTATTATAAAGGAAATAAGTACACAGACCCTATTGATGGAAAGTCGTATCGTAAATTCCTTCCTTATGGCTATGAAATCCAACGAAAAAATGTGTTAGGGCCTAGTACGCTTTCCTTAGAAAGACACCGTTTGTTGTGGTTGTATCTAAAAAAGAACTCTGACTTTTTTAATACTCCAAAAAAACTACTGCACGTAGCTCCTGAACAATGTTTCTATCGATTGTTCAAGAAACAAGAAAATTTGGATTATACGACTACTGACCTGTTTTCTCCATTGGCTGATGTCAAAGCAAATATTTGCGATCTCCCTTTTGAAAACGACTCTTATGATGTTGTCTTTTGTAATCATGTGTTAGAACACATCATAGAAGATAGAAAAGCGATGTCTGAGTTGTTCAGAGTTTTGAAACCTGGTGGTTGGGGGGTTTTTCAGATTCCCCAAGATATCAATAGGCTCAATACTTATGAAAATAGTACCATTAAAACTCCTAAAGAACGTAGAAAACATTTTGGTCAATACGATCATGTTAGAGTCTACGGAATAGATTATTTTGATAGATTGAGAGCTTCTGGTTTCTCCGTTGAATTATTTAAAGTCGTTGATCAATTTTCTGAGGCGGAAATCAAAAAATACGCATTGATGAAAAATGAAATTCTCCCTATTTGTAAAAAGCCTTTATAAAGTTTCCACAAACTTTAAATTAGGAGTCGCATCTGTCTTAATTTCATCCTGGTCCAAATAAATAAAATAGACCTTCATTTCTTTATGATTGTCTGCCAACTTTCTAGCTTTTTTATACCCCATAGCCATGAAAGCAGTAGCATAAGCATCTATTTCTCCACAACTAAGTGAAGAAATAATAGAAACACTCAATAAATCAGTTTTCGCAGGAATCCCCCTTTTAGGATTGAAAGTGTGCGCAATCTTTTCACCTGTTACGGAATCTATTCTATATTTTCTGTAATTCCCCGAAGTCGCAATGGATTCATGTTCAAGGCGTACAACTTTCTGTAAGCTTCTTGATCCATCAAAATTTGGCTCCTCGATACCAATCGACCAAAATTGATTTCTTTTATTCTTCCCTTTAGCCCTAATCTCACCGCCTATTTCAACCAAATAATCCTTAACCCCTTTTTGCTCCAAGAACAGTGCAACAAGATCAACTCCGTAACCTTTTGCAACTGCGTTAAAATCGAAAACAACATCAGGGTTCTTTTTAACCACAGTACGTTCGTCAAGAACCACCTTATCAAAACCTACATACTGCATCAAACTATCAACCTCTTGATTGGTCAAAATTTTACTTGACTCCTGATATCCAAAGCCCCAAGCATTTACCATTTTACCAACTGTTGGATCAAAATACCCATCTGTACTTTCGTATACTTTTTTGGAAAGTTTAAAAACAGCTATAAAATTATCATCCACCATTAACTCTGATGAATCCTTATTTAGTTGACTAATTAAAGAGTTAGGATGGTAAGTTGATAATGAATTGTTCATTTGGTCAAACAACAACGTTATGGCTTGATTATAGTTGTTCTCCGATGCATCGGCATACTGTATTTGAAATGTTGTGCCAAAAACATTTCCCTGCAATCTATAATAATTTACCTCTTTTTTAGAGCAAGATGTCATTAAACAAACAATTAAGACAACAAAAAGCATGGATTTAGTTAAATCCCTAAAAATTGTTTGTTTCATATGGGTTGAAATTTGTTTTAAAGTTTATATATTTGTGTAAAAATAATACATTTTATAGACCATGAAAAAAGTTTTGATATTAATCGCATCAGTTTCTTTTGTAGCTACTTCTTGTGTATCTAAAAAGAAATATACTGATTTACAAACTGAATTAGGTAACAAACTATCTGCTACCGAAAAAACTCTAGCAAACTCTAAAATTGATTTAGGAGTTTCAGAAAACAAAGTAGCAACTTTAGAGGACAAAATTGCGTTTTTGGAAAAAGGAAACGAGCAGTCTCTTACAAATGTTGACAACTTAATTGCAATCTCTAAGTCTGCAACTGAAAATATGAGATCTACATTATCTCAATTGGCAAAAAAAGATGAGTACATTAAGTACGTTCAAGAAGCAAACTCTAAAAAAGACTCTATCAATTTAGCCGTTGCTTTCAACTTGAAAAAAATATTGCCAAACGGTTTAAACGACGAAGATATTTCTGTTAACATTGAAGGAACTAAAGTATTCATTTCAATTGCAGATAAATTATTGTTTAATTCTGGTTCTTACAAAATTTCAAAGAGAGCAGGAGCTATCCTAAATAAAGTTGGAGTTGTCGTAAACGAATACCCAAACATGGATGTAATGGTTGAAGGACACACAGATAACAAGTCTTTTGTTAACGGTTCTCCTATAAAAGACAACTGGGATTTATCTGTAAAACGTGCTGCTGCTGTAGTTCGTGAGTTACAATCTAAATATGATGTTTTACCATCTAGATTAATTGCTGCTGGTAGATCTGAATATTCTCCTATTGCAGACAACGATACTGATGCAAATAGATCTAAAAACAGAAGAACAAAAATAATCATCATGCCTAAGTTAGATGAGTTTTTTGAGCTGCTAGATGACGCTAACGTTGAATAGCCATTGTCGCTAAAAAAAAACCCTCTACTATTTAAGTAGAGGGTTTTTTTTGGCTCATATTTACAACCCTTTTTAGTAACTATGTCATTCAAATCTTCATGCACCTAGAAGGTTTAACGCTGACATATTTGTATACCATAGTCTAGCCACCATACTTTATAAATAGGACTTTAGCATCACTAAAAACATGAGTAGCCAAAAACATCAAGTGCTGTTTTAAGTGACGAAAACTAGAAAAGTGCCTTTCTATACTTTGTAAAAATACCCTATTCGCCAAGAACTCATAAACAAAAAGACCAGTGAGTATATACCCACTGGTCTTTTATTATTTTTAATCACCAGCTTAAAACTTAAGACTAACACCTACATAAGGTCTCAATTGGTTAACGGCCATGAATGAACCATCTTCTTTTTCGGCAAATGTCCACTGGTAATCTACTCCTGCCTCCATAAACCTATTGATACGATAGGTAACTAATAAGTTGGCTAATGAACGCTGATCGAACTTAAATGCGTCACTTAGATCGCTTAACTGGGCTTTGACATAACTACCTCTTGCAGTGAAATTTGCAATTTCCTTAGTCTGTAAATTAACTCCAACTATGGCGCCTCTATCGCTCTCCTCTAAAGCATCAGGCAACAATAGTTCTCCTTCAATTTTAACCAAACTTAAAATCTCACTTCCTAACTTTCCATATATACCCTTGGATTTTTCAGCACCTATAAGTTCTTTTAATCTTGCGTCTTTATTAATTTCATAGGCAAAATTGAAGAATTGAGGAATATAGTTATCTCCGTACCATTGTCTTTCTATTCTTGCGTTCAAATGGAATACGTTAGCTATGAAGCTAAAATTAGCTTCTATACCCGTTGCAGATCCAGTCCCTGTTCCATAGGAACCGTCTTGGTATATCGCTGGATTCTGATTTACATATTCTTCCAAAGCATCATTCTTATTCAAGGTCGCTA
>NZ_JBDNAI010000010.1:0-7693 GCF_039768515.1 Wenyingzhuangia sp. | reverse complement strand
TTGAGGTATCAAGCCTATATTTTTAACGGTCTGATTTCAAACTCTGACAACGTTGGCGGAACTAGTTATTTGGGAGGGAAAAATGCATTAAGAAATGGTAGACAAAAGGGAGCAAAATCTGTCGCGAACAATATGAATTTATCTATCAAAGTAGATTATTACGGAATGCCAGGTTTAAGGGTTGGATTGTCTGGTTATTATGGAGAAACTTCACCAGAAACAACTGAAGAAGCTAGCAAAACGGGTTCTACTGTTGATTTGAGTATGTTAGGTTTAGATTTCAGGTACAGAAGAAATAGATTTAGTTCAAGAGGTCAATATATTTACACCGGAATTGGTGGGGCAGCAGCCTACAATAATTTGACAGGATCTGATTTAGGAAGTTCTTTACAAGGTTGGTATTTAGAATCGGCTTACAACCTAATGCCTTTGTCTAAAAATCAAGTCTTAGACGCCTTTGTTCGCTATGAAAATTACAATACTCATCATACAGTGACCAATCTTGCGGTGAACAATAGCTATGATAGGTCAGATTGGATCGCTGGGATTTCTTATCATATTTCTCCTGGTGCTGTCGTGAAGTTAGATTATACCTTCAAAGACAATGCTGTTGTTGATGATGAAGGGTCACAAAACCTAAATATGGGAATCGGGGTTTGGTTTTAATTCCCCTGACGTCTCTTTCATATCTCAAAGGTCAACCAATTAAAATTAGTTGACCTTTTATTTTAATTAAATCTAAATAGTTTATATCTTTGTGTACCTAAATTTAAAAGGCCTTATGAAGTTGTTTTCATTAGATTTAATAGTGGTTTCGATATTCCTTACATTTTCGTCATTTGGATTGTCAAAAGGGTTGGTAAAGAAAGTAGATAAAGAGATTTCTTCTTACTTAAAAACCAAGACATTCACAAAGCAAAAGGTGGTTTTAGAGGAGGATTGGATTCGTCAGTTGTCTAATGAAATTACTGATGGTGAATTTTCTAACGTACAAACGGATAACGGTTTAAAATTTATTGTCTACGTAGGAAAAGCGCCAAGTCATGTATCGTATTTTGACTATATGGTTATTTTTGATACCAATGGGGTTATAGTACATAGTAAAGTTTTAATTTACAGAGAAAGCTATGGATACGAAATTACAAGTAAACGTTGGTTAAAGCAGTTTATTGGGAAAAGTCCTCAAGATTCACTTATTTATAAGCAGACGGTAGATGCAATTTCTGGCGCTACCATCTCCGCATCTTCTATGACAAGAGAGATGAATTTGTTGCTACAGCAGGTTGAATTATTAAAACAAAACAACATTATTTAATGCAAATTCAAGGTCTTATTTACACACTACCCAAAGAGTTAAAGTTATTAGTTACAACCTTCTTGGTTGTGCTAAGTGTTGGTTTTTATTCAGGAATCACCTTTGTCGAAAATACTTCAGGGTTCAGTACCCAGGGGGTTCAAGAGAATTATCTAGGAAACGAATCTGATGAAGATAGTGAGGTGCTAAAGTTTAAAAAAAATGAAAAACACATGCTTAACATCATACATTCTCATATTTTATCAATGGGAGTGATTTTCTTTTTGTTGGGAGGTTTACTTTCTCTGACCAAAATAAATACAACGGTTAAAAAATTCTTAATGATTGAACCCTTGCTTTCTGTCTTGGTGACCTTTACAGGAATTTACTTGTTGTGGACAGGTGTTTTGTGGATGAAATATATCGTCATGTTCTCAGGAATCTTAATGACGGCATCCTTTTCTGCGTCGATTTTGATTGTAATGATTCAGATGTACAAGAAAAATTAAATGGGAAGAAGAAAAACGATTGCAGATTTAGAGAGAGGTGATAGAGCGATTATCAAATCTTTCGCAGAAATTGATATACCGCTTAAATTGATAGAAATGGGATGCATTGAAGGAAATTATGTGGAAGTTTTACAAAGAGCTCCCTTGAAAGACCCTATTTACTTAAATATTAGTGGTACCTATTTAGCGATTAGAATAGAGGTAGCTTCAAAAATAATTGTAGAAAAACTATGAGTGATATCAAAGTAGCCTTAATAGGAAATCCGAATACCGGTAAAACCTCTTTGTTTAACAGATTAACTGGATTAAATCAAAAAGTAGGAAATTATCCTGGAATTACTGTTGATAAAAAGATAGGACAAACCAAATTAAGTAGAGGAATTCTTGCTGAAGTTATTGATTTGCCTGGAACTTACAGCTTAAATGCGAGTTCGATAGATGAAGATCTTGCCGTACAAGTATTGTCCGATCAATCCAATGAAAATTATCCAGATGTTGTTGTGGTTGTTGCTGATATAGAAAACTTGAAGCGAAACCTATACCTGTATACCCAAGTTAAAGATTTGGGGATTCCAACCATATTGGTCATCAATATGATAGACCAAATGAAAGTCAAAGGAATAGATATTGACATGCAAGAAATGGAATCGCTATTAGAAACAAAAATTGCCTTTGTAAGTTCTAAACAAAACAAAGGGATTTCTTACCTCAAAAAAATCATCATAGATTATAAGAGCTTGAGTACGCTTCCTTGTTTTGTTGATTCTCCTTCAGTCTTATCTAAATTAGCTACTGAAGAGAAGAAAAAACACCATTTAGAAACGGTAAGACGTTATCAGTTTTTAAAGTCTGTATTAGAAAAAACATACAGTCAAAATCCAAAAAAAGCAAAAGGATTAAGATCTCTTTTGGATAGGGTTTTGATTCATAGATTTTTTGGGTATTTGATATTTTTCACCATTTTGTTTAGTGTTTTTCAGGCCCTATTTTCATGGTCGGCAGTACCCATGGATTTCATTGATGAAGCCTTTGCAGGATTATCAGAAATCGCTAGAGCAAATTTATCAGAAGGCGTTTTTACCAATTTATTGGCAGAAGGTATTATTCCAGGAATTGGAGGGGTTGTTATCTTTATTCCACAAATAGCATTTCTTTTCATGTTTACTTCTGTATTAGAAGAAAGTGGCTATATGAGTCGCGTTGTTTTTTTAATGGATAAAATCATGCGTAATTTTGGGTTGAGTGGGAAAAGTATTGTTCCACTTATTTCAGGAACAGCCTGTGCTATACCCGCCATTATGTCAACTCGTAATATAGAAAATTGGAAAGAAAGATTGATTACCATCTTAGTCACTCCTTTTACTACGTGTTCTGCACGATTACCAGTTTACGCCATTATCATAAGTTTGATTGTTCCTGCTGATGCAAATTTTATGTCTTTTAATGTTCAAGGTTTACTCCTGATGGTCCTTTATCTTCTAGGATTTGGAGTTGCCATCCTATCAGCAATTCTTTTAGATAAAGTGTTGAAAATAGGGGCTTCTAAAAGTTATTTTGTAGTGGAAATGCCTAATTATAAACTACCATTATTTAGAAATGTGGCCTACAATGTCATTGAAAAAACAAAAGCTTTTGTATTTGAAGCAGGTAAAATTATACTAGCACTTTCCATATTATTATGGGTTTTAGCCTCTTACGGTCCTGGAGTAGATTTTGATAATGCTGAACGTATTGTAACACAAACGAACAGTTCACTTTCTGAAAAGGAGTTACAAACCGAAATAGCATCCTTTAAACTAGAAAACTCTTACATAGGAAAGATGGGTAAAGCTATTGAGCCAGCCATAAGGCCTTTGGGTTATGATTGGAAAATAGGTATTGCTGTCCTTGCATCATTTGCCGCAAGAGAGGTATTTGTAGGCACGTTAGCCACGATTTATAGTGTAGGAAATGAGCAAGAATCTACCATTAAAGAACGAATGAGAAAAGAGGTGTTTCAAGATTCTAAGAAGCCTGTTTACTCTTTTGCTACAGGGGTTTCTGTACTTCTTTTTTATGCTTTTGCTATGCAGTGTATGAGTACAATAGCTATAGTGAAGCGAGAAACAAATGGATGGAAATGGCCGTTGATACAAATGTTTGTAATGACAGGTTTCGCATACATTACCGCCTTAATTGCTTATCAAATTCTAAAATAAACGAAATGCTTCAAAATGTTTTAGTCCTTCTTTCTGTTGTTTTTGCTTTGAGGATTCTATATATTAGATTGTTTAATAAAAAAAACACAAACAAAACTTGTGGAAGTCAAGATTGCGGCTGCAGTTAGTTTTCTGCTTTTTGAGATGTCATGTTTTGTTGTTTTTAAAATTGTATGATGAAAAAAATAGCATTGCATTGGAAAATTCTTTTAGGTCTATTGCTTGGAATAATTGCAGGGGTAATTCTAGCAAATATTAGTGGAGGTAAAGCATTTACTTTGCATTGGATCAAACCTTTTGGGACAATATTTGTCAAATTACTGAAGTTGATTGCCATTCCATTAATTATGGCATCACTTATAAAAGGGATTTCAGAATTAAAAGATATATCAAAGTTTAAATCCATGGGCATCAAAACCATGTTGATTTATATTTGCACCACAATTATCGCAATTACTATAGGATTGGTTTTGGTAAATGTACTCAAACCTGGTAGTGGTATTTCTAAAGAAACCATTTTTTCTTTGAAACAAAATTATGTTACAAATCTTAACCTACAAGATAAATTAACGGAGGCTACTCGTAGAGGAAATCAAGGTCCTTTACAGTTTTTAATTGATGTTGTTCCCAACAACATTACTCTGGCTATGAGCGATAATAAAAGCATGTTGCAAGTTATTTTTTTCACGGTGTTTTTAGGAATTAGCTTGTTGTTGATTGAGGAGAAAAAAGCAAAACCATTGATGAGTTTTTTCAATTCATTAAATGAGGTGATCTTAAAAATGATTGACATTATCATGTTATTTGCACCTTATGCTGTTTTTGCTTTACTCGCAACAGTGGTCGTAACCTCAGATGATTATTACGTGTTGTTGGCTTTACTCAAATATGCTGGAGTTGTCATTTTAGGTTTATTGTTGTTAATTGTTTTTTACATTTTATGCATTTCTTTGTATGTAAAGAAGTCACCGATTTGGTTTTTAAAGAACATTTCACCAGCGCAATTGCTAGCATTTTCTACAAGTTCAAGTGCTGCAACTTTACCTGTAACGATGGAGAGAGTTGAAGAACATCTTGAGGTTCACAAAGAAGTTTCTAGTTTTGTTTTACCCGTAGGAGCAACGATAAATATGGATGGTACAAGCTTGTATCAAGCAGTAGCTTCGGTATTTATTATGCAAGTTTTATGGCCAGAGGGTTTGGTTTTTCAAAATCAATTGACCATTGTACTTACAGCACTTTTGGCATCAATTGGTTCTGCCGCAGTACCAGGTGCGGGTATGGTAATGCTCGTTATTGTTTTAGATAGTATAGGTTTTCCAAAAGAAATGTTACCCGTAGGTTTGGCTTTAATTTTTGCTGTAGATAGACCTTTAGATATGTTTAGAACTTTGGTAAATGTTACTGGAGATGCTACTGTTTCGTTGATTATAAATAAAAGTGAAAAATTACAGTAAGGAATTGTCTCTCAAAACTATGAATTGAGAGGATATGAGTTAGTTTTCAAGTTCTACTCAATGCAGATGACTCTGTACGTAATGATTTAAAAACTTAGTATGTACTTAGCGATGTTTGTCATTAATTGTCTTATATTTGTATGCAATTAAATCATACCTAATTGCAAATGTCTACAAAAAAAGTTATTTCTGAAGGTTTAACATACGATGATGTGTTGTTGGTACCTGCCTACTCAGAAGTGTTGCCAAACACTGTTTCCATCAAATCAAAGTTTACAAGAAACATTCCTCTCAATACGCCTATCATATCTGCCGCTATGGATACTGTTACTGAAAACAGAATGGCCATTGCTATTGCACGTGAAGGAGGTATTGGAGTGATTCACAAAAACATGTCTATTGCCGAGCAAGCAAAGCAAGTAAAAAAAGTTAAACGTTCTGAAGCAGGTATGATTTTAGAGCCTGTAACAATTTCTGCAGATCAGACAGTTTATGATGCAAACTTGTTGATGCAAGAACACAAAATAGGAGGGATTCCGGTTATTGATAAAGATGGTGTGTTAATTGGGATTGTTACCAACAGGGATCTACGTTTCGAAAAAAACAGCAACAAACAGATCTCAGAAATCATGACTTCAAAAGGCTTGGTTACTGTAAAAGAAGGGACTTCGTTGAAAGAAGCAGAAGTTATTTTACAAGATAATAAAGTAGAAAAATTACCCATTGTTGATGATCATTTTAAACTGGTTGGTTTGATTACTTTTAGAGACATTACAAAAGTACGTGAAAATCCTGAAGCCAATAAAGATGAATTCGGAAGATTGAGAGTGGCAGCTGCTATTGGTGTTACAGAAGATTGTCTAGAAAGAGTTGAAGCATTGGTCAAAGAAGGTGTTGATGCTGTAGTTCTTGATTCTGCTCATGGTCATTCTATAAACATTATCAACAAGTTGAAGGAAATAAAAGCTGTATATCCCAAACTAGAAATAGTTGCGGGAAATATAGTAACCAAACAAGCAGCTTTAGACTTAGTCGCTGCAGGTGCAGATGGTGTAAAGGTCGGAATAGGACCAGGTTCTATTTGTACCACTCGAGTAGTTGCTGGTGTAGGGTATCCTCAATTGTCAGCAGTGATGCAAGTTGCAGAAGCACTAGAGGGAACTGGAGTTCCTCTTATTGCTGATGGAGGCGTTCGTTACACAGGAGATATTCCTAAGGCAATTGCAGCTGGAGCAGATGCTGTTATGTTAGGATCTTTACTAGCGGGTACCCGTGAGGCACCAGGAGAGGTGATACTATTCAATGGTAGAAGATTTAAATCTTATAGAGGTATGGGATCTGTTGAAGCGATGAAACATGGATCTAAGGATAGATATTTTCAAGGAGATGAAGACAATAGCAAAAAATTAGTTCCCGAAGGAATTGAAGGACGTGTTCCTTACAAAGGAGAATTGTATGAAACCATGCACCAGTTCATTGGTGGATTAAGAGCAGGTATGGGTTATTGTGGAGCACAAACCATTGCTGTACAAAAAACAGCAACTTTTGTTAAAATTACTGCGTCAGGAATCACAGAGAGTCATCCTCATGATGTAACGATTACAAAAGAAGCACCAAATTATTCAAGATAAATTATAAAAAGAAATCAAATAAAAAAACCACCTATACATTTTAGGTGGTTTTTTTATATCTTTTACCTAAGAATTGAAGATAAAACCTTTAAACTATATCGATGAATTATATTCTTTACGATGGAAGATCTAGAGATGCATTATTACCTTTTACTTTCACAAGACCCGTTGCAGATCTTAGAATCGGTATTTTTACCATTCGAGAAAAGTGGGAAAAGTATTTAAGATTGACAACAACCACTTTAACAGAGGAATATTTAAGTCATAAATATCCATTAGTAGAGATGGAGCAAAATATATTTATCAATGCAAGTTATCTCCCAAATCCAGATTTTTTCAAAGCTGTCAAGTATTTAAAACCCAATCATAAAATAATTTGTGATGGTGATGTTTTGGCATTTTACAGTAGAGAAGACCAAGAAGAGATAGCATTAGAACATTATGATGTTATTGAGTTAAAAAATATATCTTCCATACAAAACAAGTGGGATTTATGTTTGAAAAATAAGTGTGCCATGCGTCAAGATTTCGAATGGATAAAGGAAAATGATATTTCTGAAGAAATCCCTCAAGGCGTTCAAGTCGTAAACAAAAGTCAAATTTT
>NZ_JBDNAI010000002.1:0-6704 GCF_039768515.1 Wenyingzhuangia sp. | reverse complement strand
TTAGAATGTGTAGGGACACCCAATAGAAACTTGTTTTTAATCTTTATTTTTTTGGTTTTGTATGCTTCATCCGACAAGAAACAAACCACTTTGGTGTGATGACCAAATTGCTTTAAACTTAGCGTTTTTGGTTTTACCTTGACATCATCAAACTCCCAATCAGTTGTTCTATTGAGATAGTCTTCAAATTCAGCTTTAGTAATTTTATAATGAGCTGGAGTATTGACCGATAAATAGTCGTTAGTATCAAAATCAACTTCAAGCATGATCACATGACCTCTCTCGATGACATGAAAAGTAGCTGTTATGGCATCGTGATCTGTCGCTGAAAAAAAACCATAACAAAGATTGAGGAACAGAACAATTAGATATTTCATTTGACAATAATTTTTTTGGTTCCTAATATTTTACCCTCTCTAATAATACTCGCTAGATATAGTCCTCCTCTTTTTACACTCTCGAACTCTATGACTCCAACACCAGATTTTTCTCTTAGTAATTGTCCCGATATTGAATACAAAATAACGGTATACGAATCCAAACCTGTATAGACAACAGAAATACTTCCCGAGTTTAAGTTTGAACTTATAAAAAACCCCATAGACTCTAAGTCCATTCGACCAACACTTAAATTAGACCCACAACTCTCATCAAATGAAGTCATCGGATCATCAAGGGCAAAAGGATTGATGTTCTCATCGGTATCATTACAATCATAAGCACTGACAAATCCATCCCCATCTCTATCTTCATCACTTAAAGGTCCAGCACTACTTATAAAATCCTCACTAAAATTACCCTTCATACACCTTGAAATCTGAGGAAAGGACTGCGTGACCACATAGTAATATTCAAAAGTTTCTATCCCTTGTGCAGTGGTTAAAGTTACTTCCGCTTGGATTCCGTTACACTCATCTAAATCTCCTTTACCCGCTACATACTCAAAATCATTCGTATATTTTCCGGAATATGGACCACAGGGAGCACTGACACCATCTCCCGGTCTTGTCCCACTTTTAAGCTGAAAACTTGGAAGCATTTCTTTTGTATTTCCTTCTTTATCAGGTCCAAACCTATACAAAATAGGAAATCCATCTGAAGCCCAACCAACTTGTAAAATAGATGAAGGAATTGTATTTGTTGTTGAAATACCAGGTCTTAACTCTTCTACATACTCATACATATTACCATGATAATGATATCCTGAATTAGGATTTACATGGGCAGACGCACAATCTAAACCAACATAATCAGATCCTTGGCCAATATTAGTAGTGGGCTCAAAAACCCAATTCCAATTGTACTGCCCAGTAGCTGTATTTTCAAAAATAAATGGGGTTGCAGGAGCAGGCATCATATAAATTCCATTCAAACCAATCCCAAAATAATTGACTGGCCTACCGTTTGCTCTAGTTAAACTTGTAACCTCATTTGTCAACACTGGATTTACATCAAATTTGTACACCCTGTAATAAGGTTCTGGTATTCTGGTTGAAACGTAACAAAAGTTATGGTTCGGATAATTATTGGAATACACAACCCGCTGATCATCTTCTAGATATTCGTAATAAATACTTGGATTTGAAGGGGTACCACAACAATCAATATTATCGTAACTTAGCACATCAACCACCCCACAAGAACTGTCACAATCATCAATTCCAACCTCGCCTCCATTCTTAATTCCATCTATACACGACCAATCACTTCTGACGGTTTGTGCTTCCTGTTTCAACATGGTTTTGATGGATTCTTGTGCAACAGTCAAATTGCCAATTAAATTATTTTCCTCAAGGATATCATCTGCAATATTATAAAACTCTTCATTCCCTGTTTCATCTTCAATAAGCTTGTAGGCTAATGTCCTAGTTGCCCAAGACGCTACACCACCACTTTCATAATCTGTATAATTTATCTCTCTTGATATTTTATTTTGAAATGACAAAGCTGGCTTTAAGCTCAAGCTATTATGAATACCACCTTGAAGCTGTACTCCCGTCAACTCCAGAATGGTAGCATATAAGTCTGTCGCCTGAACTAAGCCTTGTTCTACTTCATTGATTCGTTCCACAGATTTACCTGTAATGATCATCGGCACCCGAATCCCCCCTTCATATAGTGATGATTTTACATGTCCTTGTGGAAAGTAAGTATTTGCTTTGCCAGGAGTTCCATTGTCTCCAATAAAAATAATCACTGTATTCTCTAGGGTCTCTTCATCCATACTAGCAACCAGCCTACTAATTTCATAATCCATAGACTCAATCATCGCCAAATAAGTTGTTCTCTCATCTATCGGCTCAGTAGTAAACGTTCCCTGTGGAGGAATTTGAAAAGGTACATGAGGTGCTATGTGTGACAGCCACAAAAACCAGGGATTTACCTGGTTATCTATCCAAGAAATAGCCCTGTTTGTAAGGTGTGTTGTGATGTATTCTTGTACTTGTTCCTCTGTACCATCTGAATATAGTTTTATCCAATCAAAATAATCCTCTACTTGAGAAGTAAAAACACCTTCAAAATATGGGACTCCTGAATCTGTGATATGACGATAATTTGTTTTATTACTTCCACCTATGTGCCATTTTCCAATAACAGCCATACTGTAATCGGCGACACTTTGTTCTTTTATTTTCGTAAATATCGAAGTATGATCTGTACCCAAAATCAAAGGAGGCCTCATAACCCCTGTCTTGATCCCATACTTACCACTCATTATCGCAGCTCTGGTCGGCGAACATTGAGGTGCAGCCCAACAATTTGTAAAAGTCAAACCTTTTTCACGAAACGAGTCTATGGTTGGAGTTACTGGCATATCGGTTTCAATACCAAAACCAGGGACAGCATCTATTCCTAAATCATCTGCTATTATTAATAGAATATTAGGAGATTGTTGTTGACCAAATAACGAAATGGAAAAAAACATTAAAAACAAACTATTGTATAAAAAACTCATAAGATTGGACTTTAGTAAATTAGACCCGCAAATCAAAAGAAAGTTTAATTCGTACTATCAAAATTTGCAAACCGGATAATCCTTAAAACTAACTTATAATTCCTTATTCTACAAATAAAACATGATACTCTCGTTGGCCCTGAGTTAAGAACTCTATAATTAGAATTTCTCTGTGACCTTAAAAATTTGTTGCATGATTTTTTTGTCTATCCTCCTATTCTCAAGACTATAGATTGTTCTTTGTTGATCTTTTTAGGATTACAACCGAAAACAGTATCTTTGCTGTGATATAAAAACATCAAGATGAAACTTTGGGATAAAGGTTATGCAACCGATAAAAAAATAGATCTTTTTACAGTAGGAAATGACAGGGAATTGGACTTACAATTAGCCAAGTATGATGTGCTTGGTAACATTGCGCAATCAAGAATGCTAAATGCTATTGGAACCATTACGAATACCGAATTAGATCAATTAATGGTAGAATTGAATCTGATCTTAAAAACAATTGAAGAGGGAAGTTTTACCATTGAAGACAGTTTTGAAGATGTACACTCAAAAGTAGAGTGGCTATTGACAGAAAAACTTGGAGATGCAGGTAAGAAAATTCACACTGCACGTTCTAGAAATGATCAAGTTTTATTAGATGTACATTTATATTCCAAAGACGCTATCCTAGAATTAAAGGATTGGGCAAAAAAATTATTCGATTTGTTAATTAATTTAGCTGATCAATATAAAAACTACCTACTACCGGGATACACCCACTTACAAGTTGCAATGCCCTCCTCCTTTGGAATGTGGTTTTCTGCCTATGCGGAAAGTTTAATTGATGATGTTTACTTTTTGGAAGCTGCCTACAAAGTCGCAGATCAAAATCCATTAGGATCGGCAGCCGGTTATGGTTCTTCTTTCCCTATTGACAGAGAGATGACGACTCAAGAATTGGGCTTCAAAAATTTAAAAGTAAATTCCGTAGCCGCTCAAATGGGTCGTGGAAAACTTGAGAAATCTATTTCTTTTGCAATGGCTAGTTTGTCCGCCACATTATCAAAAATGAGCATGGATATCTGCCTGTACATGTCACAGAATTTTGGATTTATTACTTTTCCAGATGAGTTAACCACTGGCTCTAGTATCATGCCACACAAAAAAAACCCGGATGTTTTTGAATTGATTCGTGGAAAATGCAACAAACTACAAGCATTACCTTACGAACTCACCTTGATTACCAATAATTTACCTAGTGGATATCACAGAGATCTACAATTGGTCAAAGAGGGATTAATTCCTTCTGTCTCTACTCTAAAATCATGCTTAGACATGATGGTTTTCTCTCTAGAAAACATCATTGTTACTGAAAATATTGTGGAAGACGAAAAATACAAGTATATTTTTAGTGTTGAAGAAGTAAATGCCTTAGTGCAAAATGGGACTCCATTTAGAGATGCTTACAAGATTGTAGGAGCTAAGATTCAAAAAGGAGAATTTAAACCTAATCTAGAAGTGAAGCATACACATATAGGTTCAGTTGGTAATTTAGGGCTAGATAAAATTGTAGCCAAAATGGAAGCTAATTTTTAAATTTCCCACAAATCATTCGCCCATCAAGAACAAAATCAATCCATTACAAATTTAAATGCAATATTGACTAGGTTTGACTCAAATGTACTATTCCTGTCGTACCTATAATACTTCAAATCAACACTCTTGAGGCCAAACCTCCAAACCTTTGGTTTTGCAAAAATATCTACATAAGAGACTCCAAAACCAAATTGATTGGAATAAAATGCTGAAAGGTCATAATCTGAAGTGTAAAAATCTTGAGAAGATAAATGCCCTTCATAAGGGGCAAAATAGTTTGCTGCGGTCTGTGTGTAAAACCTATAGGAAGGATACAAAGTAAATTTCTCAGATACCTTCACGGGAACTTCAATACTAGCGGTGTGAGAATTCAATCCCCAATCGTCAAAATAATAACGATAGTAAGTCCTAAGCACAAAAACTTCACTTAGATAATAATTAAAGCGCATTCCTAAAGGAGTTTTAAGTCTACTTTTTGGTAATCTCTCAATGTCATCAGCCAACTGAAAAACATCTTTATTTTGACTTGAAGTATAGCTATCAATATTGTTCTTATTCCCTAAGTAATAATTTGGGATGTCTCCAAAATAAACTCGCTGCAAAGGATTTGCTAACCAACCCTTTTGACTCACAACATCAATAAATAGTGATACTTGTGCATTTTGGTTTAAAATCTGTGAAAAACTAAAAGAAGCCGAATAGGTATTCCTGGAGGTATCGTGTATGATGTCAAAATCTCCCCCCAAAGGCCTCCAATCAGCACTTGCCTCTCCGTTTTGATCTAAGACAGGATCTCCATTATAAAACCCTTCCTGTAGCCCTCTGTTTCTTTGTTTAAATGACTTCAATTCTATGGGATAGATAGGACTCCAATGATCTAAATATATTTTAGTCCCTAAACCTAAGCTTGTATTTTTATTGTTGAATTGTTTTAGGACTCCTCCTCCAAAACCTAATGAAGTATAATCATACTCCATCGCATAGGAAACATTGGCATTCCAGATAAAATTTCTATCCTCAGAACTGTGTGAATAATCTGCGCTTACGGTACCCCAAACATCACTCTTAGAAGCTCCCGAGGAGGCAACCCACGGACTCCCAGAAGTCTGATCACTACTAGACCCTGAACCTTCTTTATCAAAGGGATTACCATTACTAGACGAAGCAGATGTATAAGCTGAAATACCACTGTCAAGCGTTAAAACGTCATCAGCATTTAAAGGAATACTGATGATAATGGAGGAAGCAGCATCTGTCAAAAACTCATTTCCTATTCCCCCGGTCACAGAGGCGTTATCACCATTTTGAACGTAGTAACTAGCTAAGAAGTCTACTTCTGTTGTTTCTAAAACACGTTTTCTGTAGGAAGCATTGGCATCTTTTTGAGCTACCATATTTTGTGTGAAAAAAAACACTAACAAAACAACAAAGTATTTCATGAAATCATTTTTTATGAGACTAATTACAACCACACCCACCACCAGACTTTCCACCATTTGCTCCTGATGCTCCTTCTCTGTATACTTGAGAAATCGTTTCATACCTATCCACTTTCTTCTGAGCGAGCACCATGTCTGGATCATTAAGTTTTACCTTTTCATAATTCTTAACAGCAATACATGAACTTGTAAAAAGCAACACCACCGTCAGCATTAAGATTGTTCTAATCATTTTTAATTGTTTTTAATGCGATGTTATCAGAAGTTATCAAGTTGTTATCTTTATCTATAATAACACATTCCACTCCCTTCAACTGATTTATTAAATCTACCCCTGTATCAGCTCCCATTACAAAAACTGAGGTAGCAAGTGCGTCTGCTAATTCCGCTGTTTTGGTAAAAACAGTAACACTTAAAATATCTTTGGCAGGATATCCCGTTCTAGGGTCTATGATGTGGGTATATAAAACATCATTAAACTTTACATATTTTTCGTAGTTCCCAGAAGTGACAATAGCACTATCATGAATGGGCATCCACGAAAATATTTTTTCTTTATTCAGTGGATTTTTGATGGCTACGAGCCATTCCTTACCATTGGGTTGTGTTCCCCAAGCATTGATGTCACCTGAGGCATTTATAACCCCCGAACGAACGCCTTTTTTTTTCAACAATGATTTTGCTCTATCTGCCGCATATCCCTTTCCTATCGCACCAAAACCAAT
>NZ_JBDNAI010000009.1:0-2631 GCF_039768515.1 Wenyingzhuangia sp. | reverse complement strand
GTTAATTTAAATACATTATCCTCAACCTCAAATAAAACATTAGCAAGTATTGGGAGTGTTTGTCTTTTTTCTACGACACCCAGGGTGGTATTAAGAGCTGAAACAATATCCTCTTTTTTAACGGTGATTTCCATTTAATTTGTTAGTGTCCTATTTAGGTTTCTATAATCCTCTTCTAGTGAAGGAATTTCTTTTCTTAGTTCCTTAATTTTACTACAAGCATGGAGCACGGTGGTGTGGTCTCTTCCATTAAAAGCTTCTCCAATTTCTGGAAGGCTGTGGTTCGTTAACTCTTTGGTTAAAGACATAGCTAGTTGCCTTGGCCTAGTGATAGACCTGCTCCTTCTTTTTGATAAAAGATCGGATAATTTAATGTTGTAGTATTCAGCAACAGTTTTCTGAATGTTGTCTATGCTTACCATTTTAGCTGAAATAACAAACAAATCTTTTAGCGCCTCTTTAACAAAGGGTATATCGATCTCCTGATCAGCAAAACGGGAGTTTGCTACCACTCTTTTTAATGCGCCCTCTAACTCTCTAATGTTTGATCTAATTCTTTGTGCTATGTAAATTGCACAATCGTTTGGAAGGGATACGCCCATTGAGTTTGCCTTGCTTAGTAACACTGCAGCACGGGTTTCAAGCTCTGGCGGCTCAATAATGACCGGCAAACCCCAGCCAAGCCTTGATTTTAAGCGCTCCTCAAGGCCATCTATCTCTTTTGGATATTTGTCGCATGTGAGTATCATTTGATGGTTTCGGTCAAGAAGTGCGTTAAATGTATGGAAAAACTCCTCTTGAGACTGCTCTTTGCCTGCAAAAAACTGGATATCATCGATTAGTAGGGCATCAGCATTCCTATAAAACTCCTTAAACTCGCTCATAGCGCCTAATTGAAGGGCTTTTACCATATCAGCAACAAATTTCTCTGAATGGACGTAAACTATCCTTTTAGAAGTACTAGAATTAAGTATTTCATTGCCTACAGCATGCATTAGGTGGGTTTTTCCAAGCCCAACACCTCCGTAAATAAACAACGGGTTGTAGTCACCCTTCGGGTTTGCTGCAACCTGCTTTGCGGCAGCTAATGCCATGTGATTAGACTTTCCCTCTACAAATGTATTAAAGGTAAAGTGTTTAACTAAACCAGGGGTATTAACCTCAGCTACGTTCAGTTTCTCGACAAATGTTGATTTGTCTAGGGTTTTGAATTTTACACTTAGTGACTCATCGGATTTATTTACTAGATTCTCAATGATTTGACCTAGGTTTTCTTTAACATATGTAAGCACAAAATCGTTTGGGGCGCTTATCTCAAGTTCGTTTTTATTAATATTGGCTCGAAGGGGTTTAATCCAGGTGTTAAACTCTTCTTGTGATAGCTTGGTTTCAAGTTTTTCCGTGCATTCAGACCAAAATTTCAATTTATAAGACCTCCAGTAGAAAAGCTAGTCTAACAAAAACTAACAAGATATCTACAGCATAAGCATATGTATTTTCTGTGGATAACTTGTTAATATCTAGGACGTTGATTTTTAATTTTTTTTTCTTTCAATTCGCTCACAATGCTTTATAATTCACGCCTAATTTTTTGAGTAATTATGAAAAGAACATTTCAACCCAGCACATTAAAAAGAAAGCGAACTCATGGTTTTAGGGCAAGGATGTCAACCAAGGCTGGTAGAGCGGTTATTGCCAATAGAAGAAAAAAGGGTCGCAAAGTACTAACCGCGTAATTTAGGCTTCGTTATTTCAAAAAAAATTTATCACTCAAGCTACGCATCAATATTTTTTGATGTTGAGTCTAAAAACCAAAAACTTAAGATTATTGTTAAAAAAAAGGACTATTCCTTGGCCGTTCATCGCAATAAAATTAAACGCTGGATCAGGGAGATTTTTAGAAAAAGCTGTTTAGGTGATAGGTATGTTGTGGTGGTAAGAAGGGGTTTTTTGGAAGTTGGTTTTAAAAATGTTTCTTGTGATTTTGAGCTTGCGCTAGATAATTTTGTAAATAGTTTACAAGACGATTAATATGAAAAAGTTTTTAGTATTATTGATTAATTTTTATCAAAAATATTTGAGTTTTTTGTTTGGAAAGAATTGTAGGTTTGAGCCAACATGTTCTCAGTATGCTAAAGAGAGCATAGAGATTCATGGGGTTGTTGTTGGTGGCTACTATTCAATAATAAGAATTTTTAGGTGTGGTCCATGGTCGACTGGTGGGGTAGATGAGGTAAAAAAATGAATTGGAGATATATATACATAGGCTCTGTTGTGGTTTTGTCATATGTTTTGTTTTTGTCGTGGAACGCCGAAAAGGAAATTAAACAAGAGTTTGCTGAAGCATCGTTTATAGAGCAAAACAAAAGCGAAGAGCTTTTGCCCCCAGGAGAGACAGCTGGTTTTATTCAGATACAAAATGAAAAGCTTGATGTTTTAGTTAGTCCGTCTTCAGGAAAGATATGGCAGGCCAGGCTTAAAGAATACACTTATTTAAACAATGATGAGTCACAAGGCGTGCGGTTATTTGGTTTTGATCTCCTTTCTGGTTTTAAGTTTTATTTAAACAGTGGTTTTGTTTCGGAGGGCGAGGTTTTTGATGTTGAGCAAATAACCCCTTCCTCTGTAAGG
>NZ_JBDNAI010000063.1:0-3474 GCF_039768515.1 Wenyingzhuangia sp. | reverse complement strand
CGTTGGTCTCCACAAGGAACTGCCATCACGGCACCTGTACCATAACTCGCTAATACATAATCTCCAACCCAAATAGGTATATTCTCTCCTGTAAAAGGATGCTTTGCATAAGCACCTGTAAAAACTCCTGAAATGGTCTTTACGTCGGACATCCTCTCTCTTTCTGAGCGCTTGGATGTAGCTTGAACATAAGCTCCTACTTGTTCTTGTTGTGCCTCAGTAACAATTTTAGAAACCAACTCATGTTCTGGAGCTAAAGTCATAAATGTGACTCCAAAAATAGTATCTGGTCGGGTTGTAAACACCTCAATAACCAATGGTGATACCTCACCACTTGAACTTTTTTTATTTTCTACCTCAAAGGTTACGCTTGCTCCTTGAGAACGTCCAATCCAGTTGGTTTGAGAATCTTTCAAAGGCTGGGGCCAATCAATATTTTTTAGCCCATCTAACAATCTTTGTGCATAAGCCGAAATTCGCATCGACCACTGCATCATTTTTTTACGAATCACAGGATGACCACCACGTTCTGATAGCCCATTAATAATTTCATCGTTTGCCAAAACTGTCCCTAAATTAGGACACCAGTTTACCTCGGTCTCAGACAAATAAGTCAGTCTATACTTAGCTAATATTTGCTCTTGTTTTTCATTAGAAAAAGCAACCCATTCAGGGGCTGTAAATTCCAACACTTCATCATCACAGACAGCATTTACCCCTGCGGTACCCCTAGTCTCAAAAGCTTTGATCAAGGTGTCAATTTTTTCCGCTTTATCCGTTTCTTTATTATACCATGCGTCAAATAATGCAGTAAAAATCCACTGAGTATGTTTGTAATATTCTGGTGTAGAGGTTCTAATTTCTCTTGACCAGTCAAAGGAAAATCCTATTTTATCTAATTGCTTTCGATAAGTATTGATGTTGGTTTCTGTTGTCTTAGCAGGATGCTGACCTGTTTGAATCGCATACTGCTCTGCTGGCAATCCAAATGAATCATAACCCTGTGGATGTAAAACATTAAAACCTTTATGTCGTTTGTAACGTGCAAAAATATCAGAAGCAATATAGCCCAGTGGATGACCTACGTGTAATCCTGCTCCTGAAGGATAAGGAAACATATCTAACACATAAAACTTAGGCTTATCCGATAGGTTCTCAGCCTTAAAGGTTTTATGATCAGCCCAATATTTTTGCCATTTGGACTCTATCTCATTAAAATTATATTCCATCTCTATTTTTAAAATTTTTCCACTCAATAAAATCAACACAAGTGAGAGGCACAACAAAAATACAGTTCTTAGGTCAAACAATAAAACCTTGGGTTAAGTAAATTATAAACCTTCAAAAACATCAAACAACTTTACTTCACCTTCAGGCACTTTGTCGATAGAAAAAGATACTTTCGTCGTTGTAATCATAAACAAACAACACCTCTCATAAAAAAATAAACTTGACATCAAACCTTAAGAAAAAAGCGCTCGATTACCGAAAGCTAAACACTGCAAAACAAATCATCATGGCAATTGCTATAGTTTGTTTATTGTATTTTGATGTCGAATATTCATCACCCTATATTTAATCTCAGTAATTTGTTTAGAAGAGATTATTATCCAATTTGAATACTGTATCTTTGTGTGCAAAACATGCTAGTATTTTAGGACAAATGAAGAACATTAGAAATTTTTGCATCATTGCGCATATTGACCATGGTAAAAGTACCTTAGCCGACAGATTACTTGGTTTTACAGGAGCTGTTTCTCAAAGAGAAGAACAAGCTCAATTACTTGACAATATGGATTTGGAACGTGAACGTGGTATTACCATCAAATCTCACGCCATTCAAATGAATTACCAACACGAAGGACAAGATTATATTTTAAACTTAATTGACACGCCTGGTCACGTAGATTTTTCCTACGAAGTCTCAAGATCTATTGCTGCTTGTGAAGGTGCATTATTGATTGTTGACGCAGCACAAAGTATACAAGCGCAAACCATTTCAAATTTATATCTAGCGTTAGAAAACGATTTAGAAATAATACCCGTACTGAACAAAGTAGATCTACCCAGCGCTAACCCTGAAGAGGTAACCGATGACATTGTAGATCTATTAGGTTGTGAAGCTGAAGAAGTAATTCACGCAAGTGGAAAAACTGGATTTGGTGTTGATCAAATCTTAAAGGCTATTATTGAAAAAGTCCCAGCACCAGAAGGAAATCCAGAAGCACCGTTAAAAGCTTTGATTTTTGATTCTGTTTACAATTCATACCGAGGAATTGAAACCTATTTTAGAATTATTGATGGCTCCATAAAAAAAGGAGAGAAGATTAAATTTATGGCTACTGGTAAAGACTACTTTGCAGATGAAGTTGGTACTCTTAACCTGAGCCAGAGTCCAAAAAAAGAAATTAAAACTGGTGATGTTGGTTACTTGATTACTGGAATAAAAACAGCTTCAGAAGTTAAAGTTGGTGATACAATCACAAGTCTAACGAATGCAACTGCTGAGAGAATTGATGGATTTGAAAACGTAAAACCAATGGTATATGCCGGGATTTATCCGGTGGATACAGAGGACTATGAAGAATTAAGAAATTCTATGGAGAAACTACAGTTAAACGATGCTTCCTTAGTCTTTCAACCTGAAAGTTCGGCTGCTCTAGGGTTTGGTTTTCGTTGTGGATTTCTAGGCATGCTTCATATGGAAATCATACAAGAACGTTTAGAACGTGAATTTGACATGACGGTGATCACTACTGTACCCAACGTTTCCTACCATGCATTTACAAAAAAGAATCCTGAAAACATCATTATGGTCAACAACCCTACTGACTTACCGGACCCTTCGAGTATGGACAGAGTTGAAGAACCTTATATTAGAGCCTCAATTATCACCAAATCTGACTTTGTTGGACAAGTGATGAGTTTATGTATAGAAAAACGTGGCGAGATAGTCAATCAGACCTATTTGACCACAGAAAGAGTGGAACTCATTTTTGATATGCCATTGGCAGAAATTGTTTTTGACTTTTACGATCGTTTGAAAACAGTTTCCAAAGGGTATGCTTCCTTTGATTATTCTCCAACGGGAATGAGATCTTCCAAACTAGTAAAAGTAGATATCCTATTGAATGGTAGCTCTGTGGATGCTCTCTCGGCCTTGATCCATGCAAATAATGCACATCACATTGGAAAAAAAATGTGTGAAAAACTAAAAGAATTAATACCACGCCAACAATTTGACATCCCAATTCAAGCGGCTATTGGGGCAAAAATAATTTCTAGAGAAACAACCAAAGCTTTGAGAAAAGATGTAACTGCAAAATGTTATGGTGGTGATATTTCTAGAAAACGCAAATTACTAGAAAAACAAAAGAAAGGAAAAAAACGCATGAGACAAGTTGGAAATGTTGAAATCCCTCAAGAAGCTTTTATGGCAGTCTTAAAACTTAACGATTAATGGCATAATTCACG
>NZ_JBDNAI010000062.1:0-4935 GCF_039768515.1 Wenyingzhuangia sp. | reverse complement strand
TTTTCTTTTTTTATGGTCATTCCTTGAAAACCAATATTTGCAATAGTGTGTTGTCCACAAGCATTCATGCAGCCACTGATCTTTATATTAATATCATGCTGGTGAATTAGCGCCTTAAATTCGTTTTCAATTACTTCTTGCAACACTTTTGAAAGTCCCATACTACTTGCAATTCCCAAATTACAGGTATCCGTTCCTGGGCATGCTACAATATCATTAACTTTATGGAATCCAATTCGATTCAACCCTATTGCCTTAAGAGCTTGATACAAACCTGGAATCCATTCTTCTTTTACGTCTCTTAGAAGGATACTTTGTCCAATGGTGAATCGATTGTCGTCCCCAGTAAAGTTTTCAATAATAGTTGCTAATTCTCTTGCTTTTTCTGAACTAATATCTCCAGTTGGAATTGGTATCCCTACTGCTTTAAAGCCCTTTTGTTTTTGAGGAAATGTATTCGTTTTTAACCAAGTTGAGTACTCCTTGTCTGTTGGGGTTGTATAGTTTGAATGTTTTTTTTCTGAAAATTGTAAAATCCTTTTAAACGCTACTGTCTTGTGAGAAGTATCAAATTTCACCCTTGCTTCTTCGACCTTTTCCATGAACAATTCAATACCTAACTCTTTTACCAGAAATTTCATTCTAGCCTTGTTACGGCGGTTGCGTTCCCCGTATTTCTCAAAGACACGAATGACCGCCTCACTGAAAGGGATTAATTGGTCCTCTTCAAGAAAAGAAAGAACTTCATGCGCTGCTTCGGGTTGAGCGCCAATTCCACCACCTAGTACTACCTTAAAACCTCTTTTTTGGTTTTGAAGTACAGGAATAAATCCAAGATCATGAACAAAAGTCATTGTTTGATCATTGGAGGAACTTGAAAAAGCTACTTTAATTTTTCGTCCTAAATCTTGACATAAAGGATTTCTTAAAAAATATTCAAAAAAGGATTCTGCATAAGGGGTAACATCAAAAGCTTCTTTTATGTCTACTCCAGCCCAAATCGAGGCAGTGACATTTCGAACTGTATTACCACAAGCCTCTCTGAGTGTAATTTGATCTTTTTCTAATGTCGCCCATAATTCAGGAGTATCTTCCAAAGACACATAATGAAGTTGAATGTCTTGACGTGTTGTAATATGCAAATTTCCGTTAGAATAGGTGTCTGAGACCTCTGCCATCCTTCTTAATTGTTTTGCTTTAAAACGTCCCATGGGCAGTTTAATCCTAATCATTTGAACACCAGATTGTCTCTGTCCATAGACTCCTCTTGCTAAACGTAGGCTTCTAAATTTTTCGCCATCAATATTATCATTATTGAATGCATGGATTTTTTTTTCTAAATCGATAATATCTTTTGCAACAATTGGATCTTCTATTTCAGTTCTAAAACTTTTCATGTTAAAGGGGGTTTGGTTTCTTAAAGAATTCAATTTATCTAGCTGATAAATCCAACTCCAGCAGTATTAAATGTTTTTTGATCTATTAGAATGAAGGATCCTAATGCGTTGTTTTTCTTATAAGGTTCAGAAAAAATAGATTGTGCTAATGAGAGCGAAATAGTACCAATGTCATTTAACTCAAGCGTTTCAGTATCAATGTTTTCTCCTTTTTCGAAATCCATTTTTAAATCTACTCTGTCTACCCTTGTAAGTACCTTCTGAGTTCCTTGTTGCAACCAGTATTTCTTTCTAGTTTCTAGTTTTTCCTTTTGCATCCAACAAACAGTTGCTTCCAGTTTGTTTTGATCATTAAATTCTCTTTCAGTACTAACTAGGACGGAACCGCGTGAAATATCTAGGTCGTCTTCCAGTAAAATACTGGCGTTTTCTTCTTGTTCAACCTTTTTACAAGGAATCCCATATTTTTCAATTCGTTCAATTTTACTTTCTTGTCCAGAAGGGAAAACTTTTATTGGATCACCTACTTTAAATTGACCACTTTTTATTTTACCAGCAAAACCTCTGTAGTCGTGATGTTTTTCTAGTTGAGGTCTAATGACATATTGAACATGAAAAACATTAGCCTCTTTCTTTGGTTGTTCAACATTTATGGATTCAATAATTTCGATTAAGCTATCGCCTTTATACCAAGGAGTGCTGGCACTAGATGAAGTTACGTTATCTCCATTTAGAGCTGAAATGGGGAGAAAAAAGAGTGTATTGAATTGATATTTATTTTTGTCAATTTCAGTATTGATTTGCGCTTTTATTTTCTCGAATATGGATTGGTCGTAATCTACTAAATCGATCTTATTGATTGCAATAATGATTTGATTAATCCCAAGCAAATTGGTGATATAAAGATGTCGTTTTGTTTGTTCAACAACACCTTTTCTTGAGTCGATTAAAATTATTGTAGTATCAGCATTTGAAGCTCCAGTAACCATATTTCTTGTGTATTCAATATGGCCTGGACTATCGGTTATGATAAATCGTCGTCGTTCAGTCTTAAAATAAATATTTGAAACATCGATAGTGATTCCCTGCTCACGTTCGGTTAAAAGCCCATCTGTAGCTAAAGAAAAATCAAGGTGTTGAAGTCCTTTAGCGTTACTTTTTTGTTCAATCTGTTCTATCTGATCGTCCTTGAGTGAATGTGTTTCATAGAGTAATCGACCAATTAATGTGCTTTTGCCATCATCAACACTACCTGCTGTTACAATTTTTAATAAATCCATTATATAATTTTAAAAGTACCCTACTTTTTTACGTTCTTCCATAGCTCCTTCCGATCGTTTATCATCCATTCGAGCTCCTCGCTCTGAGAATGTTGAAGCTCTAATTTCCTCAATAACATCTGACAAGTCTGTAGCTTCTGATAAAACTGCTGCTGTACAACTCATGTCTCCTACCGTTCTAAAACGCACCTTTTTTACTTCTTTTTGGTTGGGTTCTACAGGGTTGAAGTCATTTACGGGCATCCATTGCCCTTGCCTTTGGTAAACAACCCTTGAGTGGGCAAAATAAATCGAAGGAATTTCAAGATTCTCCTTTTTAATGTATTCCCAAACATCCAATTCTGTCCAATTACTTATTGGGAAGACGCGCACATTTTCACCTTGATGAATTTTCCCATTTAACATATCAAAAACTTCAGGGCGTTGAAGCTTTTCATTCCATTGACCAAAACTATCGCGTACTGAAAAGACGCGTTCTTTAGCTCTCGCTTTTTCCTCATCTCTTCTAGCTCCACCTATACAGGCGTCTAGCTGAAGTTCCTCAATGGTTTCGAGTAATGTTACTGTTTGTAAGCTATTTCTACTTGCATTTTTTCCAGTTTCTTCTCTGGCGGTTCCATTGTTAATACTGTCCTGTACATAAGCAATTTTCAAGTTTACTTGGTAGCGTTTTGCAAGGGTATCTCTGAGTTCTATTGTTTCTGGGAAATTATGCCCTGTGTCAATATGAACAATAGGAAAAGGAATTTTTGCAGGCAAAAAAGCTTTTTGGCACAGATGGAGCAAAACAATAGAGTCTTTCCCTCCTGAAAATAAAAGTGCAGGCTTATTAAATTGACCCATTACTTCTCTTATGATGTAAATGGCTTCGTTTTCTAGTCTAGTTAAAATATCCATTCTTAAATTCACTTTAGTTTAAATGAAGGCCACATTCTTTTTTGCTTTGCTCCCACCACCATCTTCCTGCGCGGATGTCCTCACCTGGCTTTAGTGCTCTTGTGCAAGGTTCACATCCAATACTCAAATAGCCCTGCTTATGTAGTTCATTTTGTGGGACTTCATTTTTATTTAAATATTCTTCTATTTCATTTAAGGTCCAATTGGCTAAAGGATTAAATTTTATTAAGCCAAAGGCATCATCGTATTCAAATAGGTTTACACTTTGTCTTCTTTGGCTTTGTTCTTTTCGCAATCCTGTAATCCATAAGTCAGCACCTTTTAACGCGCGTTGAAGAGGCTTCACTTTTCTAATCAAACAACATTCTTTTCTGTTTTCTGTAGAGGCATAAAAGCTGTTAGGGCCTTTTTGATTGATGAGCTTTTCTATCTCATTTTGATTTGGGAAATAAGTTACGATTGAGTTGTTGTATTTATTTAAGACTTCTTCATGCACTTTATAAGTTGCTTGAAATAGCCTTCCAGTATCTAAGGTGATTATTTTTATTGGATACTTACTTTTGAAAATGATGTCTGTAAGAACTTGATCTTCTTGACCAAATGATGTTGAAAATACAATAGATTCAAAATTCATTTTTAAAAGCGTATCAAAACTCTCTTGGAGAGAGAGGTCTTTAAACTCTTCATTAAGTTGTGCAGTGTAACTCATTATAATAGTTGTTTTTTACCCCATAGAATTTGATTCCAAACACGTTCATGAATAAAATAGAGGATCATTTTTGAAGCCCATTCTATTAATCCAATAGTTAAAGCTTGTTGGAATGTGTTAGTTATAAAATACGCGATGATTATAGTGTCAAGCGTTCCTATAAGCCGCCAGCTGATTGCTTTAACAATGCTTCTTGAAATTCTTTCTTCACCAATATGCGTTGGTTTTTTGCTCTTTTTTTCTTTAGCCAGAAGGAGTTCTATTAACATGGTTTAAATTTTATTTGGCAAATCTAAAAAATTATTATCTATTAAACTAATTAAACCTATAAAGTTAATAGGGATTAAATGTTCTTCCTTTTGTTGTATCTTTGAATTGCATTAAAATAATTTCAAATTATGATTTCAAAAAAGTGTAAATATGCTATAAAAGCACTTCTTTATTTGGCTAAAAATCAAGAAAGTGATCGAGCTATTTTTTCCACTGAAATTGCTAAGAATGAAAATATTCCACAAAAATTTTTAGAAACTATATTAAGAGAACTGCGTAATTTCCAAATTTTACAAAGTAAGAGGGGCAAAACAGGAGGATATCGTTTAATTCAACATCCAAGTAAAATAAAATTGACCGATTTAATGCGGATGATGGACGG
>NZ_JBDNAI010000061.1:0-6909 GCF_039768515.1 Wenyingzhuangia sp. | reverse complement strand
TGGCACATGAAGATGATTTTGAGGTTGTGATTACCCATCCTAAGGGATATGAATTGGATCCTGAAAAAACAAAAGGGGCAAGGATTGAATATGACCAAAAGAAGGCGTTTGAAGGTGCGGATTTTATTTATACTAAAAACTGGTCCTCATACAAGAATTACGGGCAAGTAGCGTGTGAAGATCGTTCATGGATGATTACTGCTGATAAAATGGAGGTAACAGATCAAGCCAAATTTATGCACTGTTTACCGGTTCGTAGAAATGTTGTTGTTGCAGATGAAGTGATAAATTCAGAACAATCAATTGTGATCAAACAGGCAAACAACAGAACTTTCTCTGCGCAGGTAGTCCTAAAAAAGATGTTAGAAAATTTATAAATAGAGTTGTTCGCAATTGCCTCTTGGTTTTTGCGGATAGCTAAAAAACAGAAAATGAAACAAAAGCTAACCATTGTAAAGGTAGGAGGTAATGTCATTAACAATGCAGAAGCATTGGCACATTTTTTATCTGATTTTGCTGCCCTGGAAGGAGATAAGATTTTGGTACATGGAGGAGGGAAACGTGCGACACAATTATCGGAATCTTTAGGATTGAAGTCCACCATGATTCATGGAAGAAGGGTGACAGATAAATCAACTATTGAAGTCGTGACGATGGTCTACGCAGGGTTGTTAAATAAAAATATAGTCGCCACTTTACAAAGTAAAAATTGTAATGCTATCGGTTTGTCTGGTGCGGATGGAAATTCAATTCAAGCACACAAACGAGAAGTTGTTGATGTTGATTACGGTTTGGTTGGGGATGTTGACGGTATCAATGCTAGAAATATAGCTACCTTTATTGGGGGAGCCATGGTGCCTGTTTTTTGTGCTATTACTCACGATGGAAAAGGACAGCTGTTAAATACGAATGCAGATACTATTGCCAGTTCGATAGCAGTGGGGATGTCAAATTTGTACGAGGTATCATTGGTGTATACTTTCGAAAAAAATGGGGTGTTAACTTCTGTAGACGATGACAACTCTGTGATCACAAATATCAATCAGGAGAAATATGATGAGCTAAAAATAGAAGGGATTATTGCAGATGGAATGTTGCCAAAAATGGAAAACTGCTTTGATGCCTTGCAAAAAGGAGTATCAGAAGTGATTATAGGAAACCCAACAGTAATTAACAATAAATCTCAGTTGTTCACAACGTTAGTCTTGTAAATGATTTAAAGTATACGATTTCCTGTAAATGATAGAAGTATATTTTTGGTTAGCATTAATGAATCTAAAAGGGCATCAAGCTTAGTTGAGGTGCAATAATAAACATGATGAAGAAACTACAAACAGAAGCGCTTGAATTATTAAAATGTTTAATTGAAACTCAATCTTTTTCAAAAGAAGAAGAGCCCACAGCCGATTTGTTAACGAAATGGTTAGTGAATAGGGGTGTTGAGGTAAAGCGCAACTTAAATAATGTTTGGGCCGTAAATAAGTATTTTGATGATCGCAAAACAACTATTTTGTTAAATTCGCATCATGATACAGTTAAGCCAAATCAGGCATATACACGTGATCCCTTTGAGGCAAAGATAGAAGATGATAAATTATATGGGTTGGGGGCTAATGATGCTGGAGGATGTCTAGTGGGTCTTATGTCAGCCTTTTTATATTTTTACGATCAAAAAGATTTAAAGTATAATTTTGTGTTGGCAGCTACTGCTGAAGAAGAAATTTCAGGGGAAAATGGAATTGCATACTTGCAGGATATCATGCCTCAAATTGATTTGGCAATCGTAGGAGAGCCTACCTTGTTGAATTTGGCTATAGCAGAAAAAGGGTTGGTGGTGTTTGATGGAAAAGTAACAGGAACTCCTGGTCACGCCGCTCATATTCCAAATGACCAAAATCCGATTTTTAAAGCGTTGAAAGATTTAGAATGGCTAAATTCTTATCAGTTTTCAAAAACATCTCCATCTTTAGGGGAGGTAAAAATGACGGTTTCCCAAATCAATGCTGGTCATCAGCATAATGTCGTGCCCTCAGCGTTAACTTTTGTGGTAGATTGTAGGGTAACAGATCAGTATACCAATGCAGAGATTGCAGAAATCATCTCTACAAACACTTCTTGCGAAGTGGTTCCTCGCTCGTTAAGATTAAATTCCTCCTTTATAGATCCAAATCATGAATTGGTCAAAGCGGGTGTTGCAATGGGAAAAACAACATACGGTTCTCCAACCTTATCTGATCAGTGTAGGTTGACTTGTCAATCTGTTAAAATAGGTCCAGGAGATTCACTACGTTCTCACTCTGCAGATGAATTTATTTATGTCGAAGAAGTGTATCAGGGGGTAGAATTCTATATAGATTTGTTGTCAAAAATAGTATAGAATCATACTTCGATTCTTATGAGGCTAGAGAGTTCTATTGATGAGATATGTGTTTTTCACAGTGTTCTTGTTTTGTCAGTTGTCAAGATGACTTAGCCATTTTTAATGGTGTGGATGCTATTCCTTGTCTCTATCATTTCCGTTATTAATTTTAAATAATCATCAATATATGTTTAATATTTTTAAATAATATATAAAAAATATTAAATATTTTATATATTAGTATAATTAAACACGAGAAATGATGAGAAATTTAGAAATATTGATGATTGCGCTATTCACCATAGGGATTACTTATGCTCAAACATTTGATACAGTTGAAGGCATAGCGTATACCGTGACAGACTCATCTGCCCAGACTGTAGCTATTACAGATTACTCGGGTACTACCACAGATATTGCAATCAGTGCAACGATTGAAAATCAAGGAATCACTTATGCTGTAACAAGTATTGGAGATTATGCTTTTCAATTTTCGAATTTAACAAGTGTGAGTTTCCCAAATAGTATTACGAGCATAGGATCTTCTTCGTTTAATTCTAATTCTTTAACTAGCCTAACACTTCCGGATAGTGTGACAAGTATTGGACAAACTGCTTTTGCTTTTAATGCAATACAAAGTATTACTTTTCCCAGTCATCTAGAAATCATTGATTCTTACGTGTTTCAAGATAATTTATTGACCAGTATAGATATCCCAGAAGGGATAACTACTGTAAAGTATTCTGCTTTTAAAAACAACAAATTGGCTAGTGTCACTATTCCTTCAACTATAGAGCGTATTGGAGATTTAGTTTTTCATAATAATGAAGAGTTGGCAATTGTGACGATTGCTAGCTTAACTCCATTTGCTTTAGGGGATGCTTTCCAAAACAAGGAAAATATAGACTTAGTCATTCCGAAGGGAGTGTCAGGTGCTTATGAAGATGCTCAATGGACAGGATTTAAAACGGTTACAGAAGATGTAAATTTGGATACTAAGATGATCTCAAAAGAAGTCTTGCAATTAAAGATCAGCAATACAAAATTGTCGGTTGTGACCTCAGCAAGTAACGTGGAACAAATTTCTGTAATGAGTGTCATAGGTCAGTCAGTTGCAGACGGTTTAGGGTCAAGTGTAAAGATTTCACATTTACCTTCAGGGATCTATATTGCTTTGTTGAAAACTACGAATGGGATTGTAAGTCGAAAATTTATAAAATAAGGCTACTAAAGAGCTCAATATTATATGAAGGATGGCTCCAGAGAACATTTAGTTTTGTGGGGCATTTTTTTTAAAAAAGCCTTGTTGTGATTTGAATATCGCCACGAAAAATCAACAAAAAACAAAAAAACGTTATTTGATGTTATTTGACTAAAACACTTGCTTGCTTTTATTTACTTTTGTTGAACATAAGTAAAAACAATTTCATGAACAAGTACGATGTGACCGTTATCGGTTCTGGGCCAGGAGGATATGTAGCAGCTATTCGTTGCGCACAATTAGGATTAAAAACTGCAATTATTGAAAAATACAGTACTATGGGTGGTACTTGTTTAAATGTAGGCTGTATTCCTTCTAAGGCGTTATTGGATTCCTCTCATCACTATTACGATGCAGTTTCACATTTTGACAAGCACGGAATAGGAGTAGACAATCTTACATTAGATTTTCCAAAAATGATTGAGCGTAAAGCTGAGGTAGTAGCTCAGACTTGTTCGGGAATCAATTTTTTAATGGATAAAAATAAGATTGATGTTTATGAAGGAAGAGGAGAGTTTTTTGATACAACCCATATTAACATTCACAAAAATGATGGTTCAGTAGAAAAAATAGAATCAGAAAAGACCATTATCGCTACAGGATCTAAACCTGGATCTTTACCTTTTATAAATATAGACAAAGAAAGAGTGATTACCTCAACGGAGGCTTTAAAGCTAAAAGAGGTGCCTAAGCATTTGATTATTATTGGTGGTGGTGTAATTGGCTTAGAACTTGGTCAAGTGTATAGACGTTTAGGAGCCCAAGTATCTGTGATAGAATACATGCCAAAAATTATTCCAGGAATGGATGCGATGTTGTCTAAAGAATTACAAAAATCATTAAAAAAGCAGGGATTAAAGTTTTTTGTGAATCACAAAGTGACATCAGTAACCAATACAGGAGAAGGTGTAAAAGTTACAGCAGATAACAAAAAAGGGGAAGAAGTTGTCTTTGAAGGGGATTATACTTTGGTTTCTGTAGGTCGTGTTCCTTTTACAAAAGGATTAGGATTGAACAACGTAGGGATCAAAACCACACAAAGAGGTCAAATCGAGACCAACAGTCACCTGCAGACTAACATAGATAATATTTATGCTATTGGAGATGTAGTGAAAGGAGCCATGTTGGCTCACAAGGCAGAAGAGGAAGGAACTATGGTTGCAGAATTGATTGCTGGTGAAAAACCACACATCGACTACAATTTGATTCCAGGAGTCGTTTACACTTGGCCTGAGGTTGCTGCTGTAGGTAAAACAGAGGAACAATTAAAAAAAGAAGGGGTAGCTTACAAGTCAGGTTCTTTCAATATGAGAGCTTTAGGAAGAGCAAGAGCCTCTATGGATACAGACGGGCAAGTAAAGGTTTTGGCAGATGCAGTTACAGATGAAATATTAGGAGTACATATGATTGGAGCTCGTGCAGCTGATATGATTGCAGAGGCGGTTGTCGCCATGGAATTTAGAGCTTCTGCTGAAGATGTTTCAAGAATGTCTCATGCACATCCAACTTATACTGAGGCAATCAAAGAAGCTTGTTTGGCAGCGACTGCAGACAGAGCTATACACGCATAGAACATTTTATATCTCTACACATAAAAAACCGCTCCATGCTTTTGGAGCGGTTTTTTATGTGTAGAGCTCTATTTTGTTCTCTAATTTTAATTAAAATGCATAGTTAAAGAAACGACTAAAGTAATTTATACTGTGTCTTATTATAATTTTATATAGATTTAAAGAAATTTAAAAATAAAAAAATATGCCAGTAATAGAGCTTAAGAAAGGGAAAACATATAAATATTGTGCTTGTGGGCATTCTAAATCTATGCCTTTTTGTGATAGTGCTCATGCAACCAAAGGAGGAGGGAAGCCTATTTTATTTACAGTGGAAGAAGATGGTGGCGTTGCTCTTTGTGGTTGTGGAAAAAGTAAAAATAAGCCTTATTGTGATGGAAGTCATAACGGATAGAATGTAAAATTGTTATTGATGAAGCTACTCTTATCCTTTTTTGTTTTCACATTGTTTGCCTTTTCTGGTTACAGCCAAAATTGGTTCACAAATTTCGAAGAAGCAAAAGCAATTGCAGTTAAGGAAGGTAAACCTATTCTTTTGGTTTTTCAAGGATCAGATTGGTGTGCACCTTGTATCAAACTAGATCGGGAAATATGGAGTACAGATGTCTTTAAAAATTATGCAAGAGCACATTATGTGATGGTTCAATTAGATTTTCCAAGGAGAAAAAAAAATGCATTGCCAAAAGCACAAGCAGAGGTCAACGGAAAGTTATTTGAAATTTACAATCGTAATGGTATTTTTCCTTTCGTAGCTATTTTAAATAGTCAAGGAGAATTGCTTGGGGAGAAAAGTTATAAAAAAACCACTGTAGAAAAGTACATCAATGAAATAAACAACTTTCTTCAACCATAAAGGAAGACTAATCAATATATCATGAAACGTAAGGAATTTTTAAAATCAATTGGAGCAGGAGCTGCTTTTGCAGTTACTTTCTCTTGTTTAGGGGGATGTTCAAATAATAATGGAGATGAATTTCCAGAAGAGATTACTCTTGATCCAGATCCTATAACGGGTGCGCTTTTGACCATAGACCTATCTGAGGATTCGTCAAGTGCTCTAAAAAAGAATGGAGGATACTTGATCAAAAATAGAATTGTAGTTGCAAAAGACTTGTCAGGAGATTATGTAGCAGCGACAGTAAGATGTAGTCATGAGCCTAGAGATAAAGTGATTTTTAGAGATAATGAATATTATTGTACTCAGCATGGTGCTCGTTATGATCTAGAAGGAAAAGGGTTGAATAAAGATGGTAAAAATGGCTTAACGACTTATACCACATCTCTAGAGGGAAATATATTAAGTATCATGGCTTAATTGTTAGTTTAAATGAAGCTCAATTCCTTTTCATTTGTGTTGTTTTTTTCTGTGTTAAGTTATGGACAGCAGTCTTACCAGAAATCAATGATGCTCATGGGCTGTTCTTTTGAGATTACTGTTGTTGGAAATGATGAAAAGATTGCAAATCGCCATATAGATGCAGCAGTTAAAGAAATAAAAAGGATTGAAAGTTTAATTTCCTCTTGGGATCAAAATACTCAGACCTCTTTGATCAATCGATTTTCTGGATTGAAACCCGTAAAAGTTAATGCTGAGTTGTTTCATCTCATCAAGCGAGCATCAAAAATTTCTAAACTGACAGAAGGAGCATTTGATATTAGTTATGCGTCTATGGATCAAGTTTGGTTTTTTGACGGTAGTATGACCAAAATCCCATCTG
>NZ_JBDNAI010000060.1:0-24440 GCF_039768515.1 Wenyingzhuangia sp. | reverse complement strand
TTTGATGCCATTATATCAATTTTAAGAAATCGTCTTCAGAAATTATAGCGATTCCTAAATCTGTAGCTTTCTGCAATTTTGAGGGCCCCATCTGATCACCCGCAACAATAAAATCCGTTTTTTTAGAAATAGAACTACTCACTTTCCCACTATTGTTCTCTATCAGCTTTTTCAATTCAGTACGTGTCACCTTGTGAAACACTCCAGAAACCACAAATATTTTGCCTGCCAAAACATCTGTTTGATGCTTTAATTCTTCTTCGGACAAAGAAAAATTTAAGCCATAATCTTTGAGTCTTTCTATCAACAAAAGATTTGAGGGTTGGTTTCTAAATTGAATGATACTTTCTGCAATTCTTTCCCCTATTTCATCTACAGCAATCAAGGTTTCAAAATCAGCAGCCAATAAAACATCTATGTTTTTGAAGGATTTTGCTAGTTTTTTGGCTACTGTTTCTCCTACAAAACGAATCCCTAAAGCAAACAAAACTTTCTCAAAAGGCATCTGCTTAGAGGCATCAATACCTAGAATCATATTGGTTGCAGATTTTTCTGCCATGCGCTCCAAAGGCAATATTTCATCTATTTTTAATGCGTACAAATCCGCATAGTTTTCAATCAATTTTTCTTTACACAATAACTCTACAGTTTCTGCACCTAAGCCATCTACATTCATGGCTTTGCGACTGATAAAATGTATAATTCTACCTGCAACTTGTGTCATACAACCCCTATCATTGGGACAATAATGCTTTGCGTCTCCTTCTTTTCTTATGAGTTGCGTATCACACTCTGGACAATTTTCTGCATACCTTGTGGGCACAGAATATTGGGGTCTTTTCGACAAATCCACTCCAACGATCTTGGGAATGATCTCTCCTCCTTTTTCTACATAAACCTCATCTCCTACCCTAATGTCGTGCAACGCAATTTGATCTGCATTGTGTAAAGAAGCTCTCTTTACAGTAGTCCCAGCCAATTGAACTGGTTCCAAATTAGCCACTGGAGTAATGGCACCAGTTCTTCCAACCTGATAGGTGATTGTATTCAATAGCGTAGACACCTGTTCCGCCTTAAATTTATAGGCAATGGCCCAACGGGGTGCTTTTGCCGTGTAACCAAGCTCCTCTTGTTGACGAATGTTATTCACTTTGATCACAATACCATCTGTTTCATAAGGCAAATCAAAACGTGCCTTATCCCAATACTCAACAAAGGCAACTACCTCATCTATTGATTGGACGACCTGTATTGTTTCTGGGACTTTAAAACCAACTTTTCTAGCTTTTTCTAGGGCTTGAGCATGACTATCAAACTCGTTATTAACACTTAAAACTTGATACAACAAACAATCCAATGGTCGTTTAGACACCTCAGCACTGTCTTGCAATTTTAGACTCCCACTAGCAGTATTCCTTGGGTTTTTATAGGTTTCTTCTCCCAATGCCGCTCTTGACATATTCATTTGGTTGAAGCCCTCCAAAGGCAAAATGATCTCACCTCTAATCTCAAAATTATCAACAAAATCACCTTGCAACTTTAGCGGCAACGATTTGATTGTTTTTACGTTATTTGTCACATCATCTCCTTGTACACCATCTCCACGTGTGACTGCTTTTACCAGCACTCCATTTTCGTAGGTCAAATTGATCGAAGCCCCATCATATTTTAATTCACAGGTGTACGTGATCTCTCCTTCAATAATCTTTGAAATCCGTTTTTCCCAGTCTAGAAGATCTGATTTGCTGTAGGAATTGTCCAAAGAGTACATCCTATTTTTATGAACAAGGGTCTCAAAGTTTTTGGTAATGGCTCCCCCAACTTTCTGAGTCGGTGAATTTTCATCATCAAATTCAGGATGAGACATTTCCAAAGTTTGCAATTCTTTCAACAACTGATCAAATTCAAAATCTGAAACACTTGCATTGTCCAATACATAATATTCATAATTATATTTGTGCAATGTATTTCTAAGGTTTTCTATTTTTTGTTGAATGTTGTGCCCCATCTGATAAAATTTTGTCTGTAAATTTAAAACGATTATTTTAGATGACACAGGAATAAAATTGCTAACTGACAGAAAAAATCAAATCATGTTTTCAAAATTCATTTTATTATTTTCATCTGCCACCCTTGGACTCTCCATTTTGGGTTTTTTATTTCCTAAACTCAGATACGGTATTGTACCAAGAACCACCATCGGACTCATTGGAATTGTATGCTCACCAATGTTTCATAAAAACCCAAAACACCTCTTAAGCAATAGCATTCCATTTGTAAGTTTGGTCTTCCTTCTGTATCATTTCTACCCTTCAAAAGCAGATGTTACCGTTTGTTGTATGCTGGTGAGTGGAGGGGTATTGCTGTGGTTGTTTGGAAAAAAAGCGAATCATATTGGAGCAAGTGGATTGATTTACGGTCTGGCTGGATTTCTGATTACACAAGGGTTTATAAGCTCTAAAACCTCCTTGATTGGCATTTCTATTTTCATCATTTTGATTTATGGTAGTTTGTGGAAAGGTCTCCTTCCTTTTCAAAGAAAAAATATTTCTTGGGAAGGTCATTTTCTTTATGCCATAGCAGGTATTTTATCTACATATTTGTGGTCATAGAGACTAATTTTACGTGCCTTTTAAAAAAAATCAACAACCACAACTAGCACAAATAGGCATTGCACAGTGCTATTTGAAAATGTATATTTGTGGCCCGAATTTATTGGTTTATAAAACAACAGAATGGCATTTATAGAAGAAATTAAACGTAGAAGGACTTTTGGTATTATCTCTCACCCTGATGCAGGTAAAACAACCTTAACTGAAAAACTATTATTATTTGGTGGAGCCATCAGTGAAGCAGGAGCTGTAAAGAATAATAAAGTAAAAAAAGGAGCAACTTCTGATTTTATGGAAATAGAACGCCAACGTGGAATTTCTGTAGCTACATCTGTATTGGCCTTCAACTATAAAGATCGAAAAATAAATATTTTAGACACACCCGGTCACAAAGATTTTGCCGAGGATACTTTTAGAACATTGACCGCAGTAGATAGTGTTATTGTCGTTATTGATGTAGCCAAAGGAGTTGAACCTCAAACCGAAAAATTGGTTGAGGTTTGTAGAATGCGTAAAATCCCTATGATTGTTTTTATAAACAAATTAGACCGCGAAGGAAAAGATGCCTTTGACTTGTTGGACGAGGTGGAACAAAAACTTGGACTGACCACAACTCCTTTGTCTTTCCCTATAGGAATGGGCTATGATTTTCAAGGAATCTATAACATTTGGGAAAAGAAAATCAACCTTTTTTCTGGAGATAAAAAACAAAAAGTAAGCTCTGGTATTGAATTTACAGACATCAATGTTCCTGAATTAGATGAAATGATAGGAAACAAAGCCGCAGATACCTTACGTGAAGAAATCGAAATGGTAGAAGGAGTTTACCCTAGTTTTGATCAACAAGACTACATCAATGGTGATTTACAACCTGTATTCTTTGGCTCTGCTTTGAACAACTTTGGCGTTAAGGAATTGCTGGATTGTTTTATTGATATTGCCCCAACCCCACAACCTAAAAAAGCAGAAGAACGGCTGATCGATTCTAAAGAAGAAAAACTAACTGGATTTGTGTTTAAAATTCATGCCAACATGGATCCAAAACACAGAGACCGACTTGCATTTATTAAAATTGTATCTGGAACGTTTAAGAGAAACGTACCTTATCTTCATGTTCGTAATGGCAAAAAAATGAAATTTTCAAGCCCTAATGCTTTTTTTGCCGAGAAAAAAGAAATTGTAGATAAATCTTTCCCTGGTGATATCGTTGGGTTACATGATACTGGGAACTTCAAGATTGGAGACACCTTGACTGAAGGTGAAATCATCAACTTCAAAGGAATCCCAAGTTTTTCACCCGAACACTTCCGTTATGTCAACAATGCAGATCCATTAAAATCTAAACAGTTGTACAAAGGCCTAGATCAATTGATGGATGAAGGGGTTGCACAACTATTTACATTAGAATTGAACGGTAGAAAAGTAATCGGAACCGTTGGAGCACTTCAGTATGAAGTAATCCAATACCGTTTAGAACACGAATATGGGGCGAAATGCACCTATGAGAACTTGGCCATGCACAAAGTCTGTTGGGTAGAACCGACCGATAACAAGGCTGAATTTGAAGAATTCAAACGTGTAAAACAACGCTATTTGGCTAAAGACAAACAGGGGCAATTGGTTTTTTTAGCAGATTCTGCATTTACCATACAAATGACACAAGACAAATATCCTTCTGTCAAACTTCACTTCACAAGTGAATTTAAATAAAGACAATGTGCAAATCCCAACTCAAGTCAGCAGATAGGAAACATTAGATTTACGAAACTTTTCCATTATATTTGCAAAAAAAGTCAAGGGGATTCACAAAAAACTTTCATGACAAATAATGAATAAAAAATATTGATAAATAGCGAACACATTTATCACCACCAAGGCAAAACCGAACAATATAAACCCTGGATGAAGCACAAAATTTTCAAAGCTTATGTCCTACAATAAACAATAACATGAACAACGGATTGTACGCAAAGTTTAACACCTCAAAAGGTGCTATTTTGGTAAATTTAGAATTTGAAAAAACCCCCGGAACCGTAGGTAACTTTGTTGCCTTAGCAGAAGGGAATATGGAGAACGATGCAAAACCACAAGGAACACCCTATTATGATGGATTAAAATTTCACCGTGTGATCGCAGATTTTATGATCCAGGGAGGATGTCCTCAAGGGACAGGATCTGGAAATCCTGGTTACAAATTTGATGATGAAATTGTTGCTGAATTAAAGCATGATGTCCCTGGAGTATTGTCAATGGCAAATGCAGGACCAGGAACAAATGGTTCTCAATTCTTCATCACACATACAGCGACCCCATGGTTAGATGGAAAACACACTGTGTTTGGAAAAGTTGTAGAAGGTCAAGATATCGTTGATGCTATAGAACAAGGAGATGAAATTAAATCTTTAGAGATTGTAAAAGTAGGTGAAGCCGCAGAAAACTTTAATGCCATTGAGGCGTTTAGAAAGTTTGAAGGCGCTAGAGAAGCAAAATTAAAAGCTGAAGCTGAAGCTGCTGAAATCGAATTAGAAAAATTGGCTGCTGGCTATGACAAAACAGACAGTGGTTTGAGGTATAAAATCATTCAAGCTAGTGGTTCTGGAAAAAAAGCAACCAAAGGAAAACAAGTCTCAGTCCACTACAAAGGACAATTGTCTGATGGTACAGTTTTTGACTCTTCTTACAAAAGAAAAGAGCCTATAGAATTTGCTATTGGTGTAGGACAAGTAATCACAGGTTGGGATGAAGGTATTCAACTGCTAGAAGTTGGAGACAAAGCTCGTTTGGTTATCCCTTCTCACTTGGGTTACGGAGCTAATGGTGCTGGTGGTGTCATCCCTCCAAACGCAACCTTAATCTTTGACGTGGAATTGGTAAAAGCTTAGTCTTTTTCAAAAGAACATCATAAAAGCCATGAAGAACAATCTTCATGGCTTTTTTTTTAAAAACAATAGTGCTAAGATCTATTGACCTAGTCTACTCTTTTAACACTCTTCTTTACGCTTGACTCTCTTTCTCAATCCTTTGATCATGAAAGTCACAAGAACAAAAACATAAATAAGTATCTTTGCTACCCAAAGTAGCTTGTAATTAAAGATGACGGATGACGTGATAAATATTGAAACGCTCAAAAAGAAAAACTTCATACTTCTTTTTGATGGGGTTTGCAACCTTTGTAATCGTGCCGTGCATTTTATCATAAAAAATGAAGCAAAGGATAAGTTCCTGTTTTCTGCCCTTCAAAACCCCGAGATCGTTCAATATCTAAAACATCAAGAGAATCATTTAAAGGATATAGATGCCCTTATTTTAATTACCGATACAAAAATATACACGAAATCTAGTGCAGCGCTAATAGTTGCTAAACACCTAAAAGGCTTGTATCCTTTGTTGTTTGTATGCTATATCATACCTAAACCTTTGAGAGATACACTCTACGACTTTATCGCTAAAAACAGATACAGATGGTTTGGAAAAAAGAACAAATGCGGGATTGAAATCCCTGAATTTAAAAGTAAATTTTTATAAATCCCTATGCTTAACATTGTGTATTCTGTATTATAGCGTATTTTTGTGCGCAAATAGATTTACATGGAAAAACTTAAACAACGTTGGGGATTGAAATCAAACTGGGAAGTTTTAGCAATTGTCATTGCTTTCAGTATTAATGGATCCTTTGCTGCTTTTATAGTAAAACCTTCATTGTCTTTAATTGGTATCACTAAGGAAAACTTAAATATTACTGTTTTTTATATCTTATATATAATCCCTGTAATTGCTATCTACCAATTTACACTTCCACTGGTGGGTTGGGTTTTGGGTCAATATCAATTCTTTAAAAACATGCAAACAAAAATGTTGATCAGAATGAGATTGAAAAAAAAATAATCTCTTTTTTCAATCAACTGTTTACAGATGGATTTCAATTATTTATCTAGCCGAACAAACAAATTAGTGAACGCTACCTTACATGGAATAGAAGCTCACAAATTATTGTCTCCTGCGCAAAGAATCCATTTCAATAAGTTCAACATTCCAAATACAGCAAAACAAGCTGGAGTATTGGTTTTGGTTTATCCAAACCAAAACAATAAAGCCTGCATTTTATTAACCAAAAGAGCTATGTATAAAGGTAAGCATAGCCAAGAAATAAGTTTTCCTGGAGGAAAAAGAAACAAAGAAGATCTCAATTTAAAAAATACGGCCATCAGAGAAACTTTTGAAGAAGTTGGACTCCCTATCAAAACTATCAATATTCAAAAAGAACTAACTTCAGTTTACATCCCTACCAGTGATTTTAATGTAAGTGCCTATTTAGCGACCACCTCCTACCTACCTGTATTTTCTTTAAGCCATGAAGTTGAAACCGTCATTTCATTAGATGTCGAAGATTTATTGAATCCCAAATCATTAACAAGTTTTATCCCTAAAACTTCATACATTAAACAAGTAGCCGTTCCGTGTTTTAAAATTGGAAATCATTATATATGGGGAGCTACAGCCATGATTTTAAATGAAGTAAAAGAAGTTTTAAAAAAATTATGAGACGGCTTAAAATATTGTAAATTTGTTCTTCTATTCACCCTAAATAAGAAACAAGATAAAATGCGCGTATTCAAAAAGAACCCCTTTGGGCACTACCATTTTCTCAAAAGAATTATCATTTGTGTGTTTGGTATCATTTCTTACCGAAGATACAACGGCTTTAACAAATTAAACATTGAAGGATCCGAAGTTTTAAAAGACTTACCTCCTAACAAAGTGCTTTTTATTTCCAACCATCAAACCTATTTTGCAGATGTTGCGGCAATGTATCACGTTTTTAATGCCTCTATTAATGGAAGAAACAATAGCCTAAAAAGATGGACATACATCTTAAAACCCAAATTAAATCTTTATTATATCGCAGCCCTGGAAACGATGAAAAAAGGGTTCCTCCCAAAGCTTTTTGCCTATGCAGGATCTATCTCGATTGAAAGAACTTGGAGATCTGCTGGAAAAGCTGTCAACAGACAAGTAAAAATGTCTGACATTTCAAATATCAAAAAAGCTTTAGACGATGGATGGGTCATCACATTTCCTCAAGGAACTACAAAGCCATTCAACCCTGTAAGAAGAGGTACGGCACATCTTATTAAACTCTACCAACCTATCGTAATACCTATCGTTATTGATGGCTTCAGACGTTCTTTTGACAAAAAAGGGTTATTGATTAAAAAAAGAGGAATTCTACAATCTATGGTGATCAAACCACCACTGGAAATAGATTATGAAAATGAAGACATGAACGAAATCTTAGAAAAAGTAGAATATGCGATCGAGCAACATCCTTCTTTTTTAAAGGTTATTTCTGTAGAGGAATACGCGGCTCAAGAAAAGGAACTAAATAAAAAGAGAACGTTTTAGAACCCCATAGCCCAAAGATTCAGAAGTAAAACCATAGGCGTCAGACCATTTCTGAACGTCTTGTTTCTGTTTTTACAGAGACAGACAACGATGGACAGGTAAAAATATTGAAGATCAAAATTTATTGTGTAACGATCTTAAGACTGCTTCAACGAAAACTCAAAAGGAATTCTATTTACAATACTTCTTCCCAAAGTGACTTCATCAGCATATTCCAACTCATCTCCCACTGAAATTCCTCGTGCAATAGTAGAAATACGAACATCATAATCTTTTACTTGCTTGTAAATATAAAAATTAGTTGTATCTCCTTCCATGGTAGAACTCAAGGCAAAAACCAATTCTTTAACCGAGCCTGATTTAATTTTATCCAAAAGACTTTCAATTTGTAAATGACTGGGTCCAATACCCTCCATCGGAGATATTTTTCCTCCTAAGACGTGGTACAATCCTTGAAACTGAGCGGTATTTTCTATCGCCATAACATCTCTTACATCTTCGACAACGCAAACAACAGTTTCATCTCTTTTTGGACTGGCGCAGATATCACACAATTCTACATCTGAAATATTATAACAACTTTTACACAACTTGATTTCGTCAACCAAATGATTCAAAGCTTTGGTTAAGTAATGTGTCTGCTCTTTGGGCTGCCTTAACAAATGTAAAACCAAACGCAACGCAGTTCTTTTTCCTATTCCTGGCAATTGTGAAACTTCATTCACCGCATTCTCTAAAAGTTTTGAAGAAAAATCCATAAGTTTACAAATGTACACATATAGTGTTACAGAATAAAAAAAATATTTAATTTGGTCACCTATTAAATCCAAGAAATGACTCCTCTCCACATTGCTTTATTAATTGGTACTTACTTTGTTGTTTTGTATGTCATTGCCTTACTAACTGGTAAAGAAAATAACAATGAAACATTTTTTAAAGCCAATAAGAAAGCACCGTGGTACGTTGTCGCATTTGGAATGATTGGAGCTTCTTTGTCTGGAGTAACTTTCATTTCTGTTCCGGGTTGGGTCGCAACAAATCAATTTAGCTATATGCAAGTGGTGTTGGGCTACTTTATTGGGTATTTGATTATTGCCTATGTGCTGCTACCCATTTACTATAAGTATCAAATTACATCAATCTACGGATACCTTAAATTACGTTTTGGGAATTATAGCCACAAAATTGGTGCGGCTTCCTTTTTGATTTCAAGAATCCTTGGGGCATCTTTTAGACTCTATTTGGTTGCTCTTGTATTGCAGTACTATCTTTTTGATGCCTGGGGCGTTCCTTTTGAAGTCACTGTAATCTTCTCTGTTTTATTAATTTGGATCTACACTTTCAAGGGAGGTATCAAAACAATTCTGTGGACGGATACGCTTCAAACTTTATTTATGCTCATGGGGTTGGTAGTCATAGGCACTACACTTCTTGATAAACTGGATACGAATCTAATAGATTTCTTACAATCACGTGAGTATGACCAGTATGGTAAAATATTTTTTTACGATGATTTTAATGATAAAAAATACTGGGTAAAGTCTATTTTAGGGGGAGCTTTTATCGCGATAGCAATGACAGGGTTAGACCAAGATATGATGCAAAAAAACCTTGCTTGCAAAAACACAAAAGAAGCACAATGGAACATGCTTTCTTTCGCTCCTTCACTTCTTATTATTAACTTTCTTTTTCTGATGCTAGGCGCTTTGTTATTTACCTTTGCCCAAAAAGAAGGAATTGAAGTCCCTAGGATAGATGGTAAATCAAAAACTGACTTGTTGTTTCCAGAAATTGCCTTAAAGGGTGGTTTAGGTATGAAAGCGGCTGTGGTATTTTTATTGGGATTGATTGCTGCTGCGTATTCAAGTGCAGACAGCGCTCTAACTTCTTTGACAACTTCATTTTGTATTGATTTTTTAAACACCGAAGGCAAAGCTCAAAAAAACCAAGAACGATTAAGAAAAAAAACACATATATACATGTCTCTAATCCTAATTCTGACCATTATATCCTTCAAATATATTCTGAATGAAAACGTTATTAGCAACTTATTAAAAGTAGCGACTTACACTTACGGTCCGCTTTTAGGGCTATTTTCGTTTGGAATTTTCACCCAACATAAAATTCATGACAAATGGGTCCCATATATTGGTATTATTGCTATAATTTTTAGTTATTTTATAAATGAATACAGTACAACCCTATTTAACGGTTTCCAGTTTGGGTATGAATTACTCCTCGTTAACGGAACCCTCACATATCTAGGACTTTATCTTATCAAACAAAAAAATGAACAGTGATCTAAGTAATTATCGTAAAGTATATCTCAAAGGAGAATTAGAAAAAGCAAACGTCCCTAAGGCACCTATTGATCTTTTTCAACAGTGGTTTCAAGAAGCTGAGTCTTCTGAAACAGATTCTGAAACCAATGCTATGAATATTGCTAGTATTGGATTGGATGGTTATCCCAAAAGTAGGATAGTACTTTTAAAACGTTTTACCGAGGAAGGATTTATCTTCTATACCAACTACAACAGTGAGAAAGGGAAATCAATAAACAACAATCCACTGGTTTGTGCCTCTTTTTTTTGGGAACAGCAAGAGAGACAAATCATCATAAAAGGCAAAGCTGAAAAAATAGATGAAAAAATATCTGACGAATATTTTCAAAGTAGACCTGAGGGAAGTAAATTAGGAGCATGGGCATCAAACCAAAGTGAAGTAGTAAACAATAAAGAAGTTTTAAATGAACAACTAGCATCGTTCACTAAAAAATTCAAAAACAAAGACATTGCTAGACCCAAACATTGGGGTGGCTACATGATCAAACCCATATCAATTGAGTTTTGGCAAGGAAGACCCAATAGAATGCACGACAGAATAAGATACACACTGTTAGAAAATATGGAATGGAAAATTGAACGGTTGGCTCCATAAATAAAGACTATGAAAACTATTTACATTGTAAGACATGCAAAATCTTCATGGGAGTATGAAGGAATAGATGATATTGATAGACCTCTTAAAAAGAGAGGAATCAAAGATGCCTATCTGATTGCAAAAGTTCTCAAAAAGAAAATCAATAAACCTGATGCCTTTATCTCAAGTTGTGCGAGTAGAGCACTACACACAGGGGTTATTTTTTGCAACACCATGGGCTTTCCAATGGCCAATTTCAAAATAAGTAAATCTCTATACAGCTTTAGCGATGGCTATTTAGTTAAAACCATCAAAGCGTTAGATGATGATTATGATGCTGCAATTATTTTTAGTCATGACCATGGAATCAATACCTTTGTGAACACCTATGGAAACAAGCCTATTACACACGTTCCTACTTGCGGAGTGATTGGAATTGAATTCGACACCAAGCACTGGAAAAACATCAAATCTGGAAAGACTGTCTTAAAAGAATTTCCAAAACATTACAAACAATAAAGAAACTTAAAAAAACATATTTTGATTCGTATAAAAAAATACGCAGCGATAGATATTGGTTCGAATGCCGTTAGATTGTTAATTTGTGACATCATTGAAAACGATGACAACAACAAAGTGAAATTTAAAAAATCTGCGTTGGTTAGGGTACCAATACGCTTGGGACAAGATACATTTGGTACAGGAAAAATATCAGTAAAAAATACCACAAGACTGATAGACGCCATGAACGCTTTTCAATTGTTAATGAATGTACACGGAGTTACAAAATATAAAGCTTGTGCTACGTCTGCGATGAGAGATGCTGCAAATGGCGAAGATATCATAGAAAAAATAATGAAAAAATCTGGGATCAAAATTGATATTATCAATGGAGAAACAGAAGCACAAATTATTGCTGCAACTGATCTTGGAGAATTGTTGGACAACAGTAAATCTTATCTTTATGTTGATGTTGGTGGAGGAAGTACTGAGATGACCATTTACAAGAAAGGAAAAGTCGCCAATTCTAAATCTTTCAAAGTAGGAACTGTCCGTATGTTAAATCAAAAAGATGCTTTAAAAAACATTTGGAACGAAATGAAAACATGGGTACAGGTGAATACAAAAGACATCAAAAATGTAAGCTTGATTGGTTCTGGTGGAAACATCAACAAGATTTATAAAATGTCTGGTCGATCTGATGGCTCTCCACTATCATTTATCTACATGAAAGCCAATTATAAATATCTAAAAGCCATGAGTTATGAGGAACGTATCTCTGAATTGAACTTAAATCAAGATAGAGCCGATGTGATTATTCCTGCAACTAAAATATATGTTTCTGCAATGAAATGGTCAAAAGCAAAAAAAATTCATGTTCCAAAAATAGGTCTAGCAGATGGAATTGTCAAAAGCTTATATGCAGGGATTATCTCTTAATAAAATTAGTTTTCTTAAGTATTACTCATTGTTGTTTATCACCGCAATAACAATGAATTGTTGTGAAAATGCCACAAATAGAAAACCTACGATATCTAATAAAACCTCCCAAAAGACAATAAAAAAGACCGCAAAGAAAGAAACCCTTACCAAAGTAAAAAAACAAATACTCGTACAAGACGTGATTAGTGATAAAAATGTTAGAAGCTTTTTTATCGATTACGGAAAAAAAAATCCTGAGACAAAATTAATTTTAAAAACACGTTTGGGAAACATAAGCATTCAGTTATTCAAAGAAACCCCCTTACACAGAGCGAGTTTTATTTATTTGATAAAGAACGGATATTATAACAAAACATGCTTTCATAGAATTGTTAAAGATTTTATCATTCAGGGGGGATGGTCAGATCAAAATATTGTTCAAGAGTATAGAAGTCAACTCAACAACTACAGAATACCACCTGAATTTAAAAAAGGACTCATCCATAAAAAAGGGGCTTTGTCTGCGACCAGAAGATGGGTAGAAAACCCAGGAAAGCTTTCAAATCCATTTGAGTTTTTTATTATGCAAACCAGCCTTGATTGCTCTCATTTAAATTTTGAACACACAGTCTTTGGACAAGTAACAAATGGACTCGAAGTGGTTGACAAAATATCGAAGGTAACATTGGATGAAGATTCAGAGTGGCCGGAGGTAGACATCAATATAGAGTTTGAAATTTTACCTTAAACCCTCTTTTTTACCTTTAGCTACCAACTACAAATAGGGAATAAAAAAAAGCTCAATAGACATACTATTGAGCTTTATATTTTTATCAGAATATTTGACTATTTATTTTTTGATAGCCTTAGATTTTAATTTGATATTTTCAATTACAGTTCCCGTAATCCAATAAGGAACAACGAAAGTAAGTAAGAAAATCAACAACCAAAAACCAGCTGTGAATACAAATAAAAATGCTAAAAAACCTGAGAATTGTGAAATATCCATATTGTACTAAATCTTTTATGATTGTGTTTGTGTCAACAAAAATAAAATAATTTTTCTATTTTAACTCAACAAAATAAAAATAATTGTTTAATTAAAGACACCTTTATTAAGTGCCACTAACGCTTGTTTTTTATCCTCTGTTTTGACCACCAATGAAACGTTGTAGTCTGAACCTCCATAAGAGATCATACGAATAGGAATATCTGACAAACTCGATAACACAGGTACAGCTGCACCAGTTCTTTTTGAAGCAAAATCTCCTGCCAAGCAAACAATACTCAAATCTGAATCGACAACAACAGAACCTATTTCTTCTAGTTCTGAAACAATCTCATCCAAACGACTAACATCATCAATGGTAACAGATACGGCAACTTCTGAAGTGGTGATCATGTCGATAGAAGTTTTGTATTTTTCAAACACTTCAAAAACACCTTTTAAAAAACCGTAAGCCATCAACATTCTGTAAGACTTTATTTTTATGGCAGTGATACCATCTTTAGCCGCAATTGCTCTTACACCACTTGGAACCTCACAGTTTTTAATTATAGTTCCTGGTGCATCTGGTTCAAAAGTGTTTTTTAACCAAACTGGCACATTTGCCTTTCTTGCTGGTATCACAGATTGAGGGTGTAAAATTTTTGCACCAAAATAAGCCAACTCTGCCGCTTCATCGAAAGAAAGTTCTTTCAACGAGAAAGTATTCTCTACAAAACGTGGATCATTGTTATGCATACCGTCAATATCTGTCCATATCTGAATCTCTTCAGCAAGTATAGCAGCTCCTATCAAAGAAGCAGAGTAATCTGATCCCCCTCTTTTTAAATTGTCTATTTCTCCTTTGTTACTCAAACAAACATAACCTTGAGTGATAAAGATCTCATTGTCTTTGTTTTGATCTACAATCGCTCCGTATGCTTTTGTGATTTTTTCAATCACAGGCTCATCGGCATCATCAATTGCCATAAAATCAAAAGCAGAAACCAAAAGTGCACTTGCTCCCACTTCTTTTAAATGAAAATGAAACAAGTTGGTAGATAAAACCTCTCCTTGTGCAACTATATTTTTTTCAATCTGGCTAGATTTTATTTCAGCGCCAATGTGTGACCTGATGTACTCAAACACCTCGGAAACCAGCCCGATGGCTTCTTTTTGATTTGCTTGCTCAAGCAACAATTCGTTCACTACATCAACATATCTACCGATCAAAACATCTACGACATCGTTCGCTTGCTCTTCTTTGTAATTTATGATCAAAGAGGCCAAATCATGTAAGTCGTTTGTAGTTCCTGACATTGCGGAAAGAACAACTGTTTTTTTTCCTTTTATATTTCTTACAATATTCGCTACTTCTCTAATACTTTTTGGGCTTCCTACAGAAGTACCTCCAAACTTTAATACTTTCATAATCTCTAACTTTTTAAATCTGATGACATGAGCAACAAAAGCACAAAGGTTTCACAAAAGTGTTATTTGAACAAAAAAATAATAATATCTTTACATCTTAATACTAATTGTTAAAATTTGAACAGTTATGAAAACCATACAAGAATCTGTTGAGAGCATCATTAGAAAAACTCCTTTTTTAGAAGAAGCATTAAACGATAAATTGATCAACGTTTCTTCTTTAGCTAGGGTGATACAACCCGATGTAGAAAAGGACTTGAACAAAGAAGTAAAGTCAGGAGCCATAATGATGGCTATCAATAGATTATCTCCTTCTAGTATATTAAAAATACGCAAGAATATTAAAAAAATAATCTTAACCTTAGGAGATTTTATTGTACGTTCAGATCTAGGAAACTTTACCTTTAAAAACACACCTACTTTATTAAATTGCATAGCAGATTTGATCAAAGAATTTGGTGAGGACAAAGACTATTTTTTCACCATCTCCCAGGGTATTTTTGAGACAAACATCATTACCAGTAAGAAATTACATCACAAAATATCAGAAATTTTTAAGACCGAAATGCTCTTATCCTCTGCAGATGAGCTGGCATCAATTACGGTAAAACTTCCCAAATCAAACTCCCAGCAATCTGGTATCTATTATTTTATCTTAAAGCAACTGGCATGGGCAGATATCCCTGTACAAGAGATTATTTCTACAACCCACGAAATAACGATCGTGGTAAAAGAGTCTGACGTCAACAAAACTTTCTCTATCCTTATAGACATGAAAAAAAGTTAAATTCAATAATTCGAATACAAAAGCGCTAACACAGTTCATGAGTTAGCGCTTTTTCGTTAGGTAGTTTATTCGTCATACCGAAAAAGGACTCAATAAACCAACCTAATTTTCTCTCTAACAGTATCTAATGTCTTGATGAGGAGCTCAGAACACTCAAAGGTCATGAGGTCACTTTCCTTCTTACGATCTCTGATCAAGGCATTAAAATGCTCTATTTCATAATTATATCCTATGGTCTTCACCCCAAAATCGATAGTTTCAATTCCATTTTTTTCAACAACCACTGTTGTAGGAGAGTAAAACGGTGAGGATATGATGATCTTCCCCAACTCACAAGTAAAAATAGCTTCAGTAGCGGTTTCTTTTTGAATAGCACTTTTCAAAATCGCTTTTGCTTTAGGATAAGTAAAGGCAATAGTACAGTCCGCATCAATACCATTCTCTAAAAAAGTAGCACTAGCTTCTATCTCTTGAGGAATGCCTAAAGTTGTTAGGGCTACAAAAATAGGATAGATTCCAACATCTAACAAGCTCCCTCCTCCTACTTCTTTTTTAAACAATCTATTTTCACTATCAAAAGGCTTATGGAAACCAAAATCTGCTTCTAGTGAAATAACCTCGCCCAATGCCTTTGATTTGATCAAGTTTAAGACATACTGATAATGAGGAAGGAAATAGGTCCACAAAGCTTCCATGAATAAAACATTTTGAGTTTTTGCTACCGCAATCATTTCTGAAACCTCAAGGTAATTCATCGCTAATGGCTTTTCACACAAAACAGCTTTGTTATGCAACATACAAAGAATCGAGTGGTCTTTGTGAAAACTATGGGGTGTCGCTATATAAACCGCATCAATATTATTGTCTTCTGCCAATTCAGCATAGGAATCATAGGCTTTTTGAGCCTTGTATTCTGCCGCAAATTGTTCAGAGCGTACTTTGCTTCTTGAGGCTACAGCAAAGAGCTCAGCATTTGGAATCTTTTGTAAATCATCAGCAAATTTTCTGGCAATGTTACCCAAACCAATGATTCCCCACTTTATATTTTGCATATGTTTATTTTTATTTTGGCTCAACCTAAAACATCAAATCAATTTGAATCATTTTTATGAGTTTTGAAAATACTCTAACCATTGAAATCATCAAATGACAACCTCTACAAATAAAGGAATTAAAACAACAAGCTTTTCATTTTTTGTTTTATTTTTTGGTTGATGTCTTTTGGGTAGTTTTTTTCGCCCATAAAAATATCTGTTAAAGCCTCACTAAATCGCTGACCATAATTTTTTAACAAAAACTTACGTGCCATTTTGTTTCCATAAAAAAGCTTCGCCAACTTCATAGAAGTCAACAATTCAGGCATCATAGAATTTGTTATAAGGGTTTCATACAATTTTCCAGCTAGCCTAGTATCACCGTTTGCTTTTGCAATAGCGTTTGCCGCTAACCTACCACTCAAAATAGCATTAGAAATACCTTCTGCTGTCAAGGGATCTGCAAAACCTGCAGCATCTCCAATTAAAAAAACATTATTTTTTACGAAACCATCCAAACGTGGAGTAACAGGAATTTGATAGCCATGCCTCTCGATACTGATGACCTCCTCAATCCCTAAAAACTTGATGTACTCCTCGCAATATTGTTTGATTTTATTGTTGTCCTTTAGGAGGGCAGCTACCCCTACAGACAAATGATTTTTCTTTGGAAAACACCAACCATAACCCGAAGGTATTGCATCAATATCAAAGCGAATTTCCTTTGACAGTCTTTCAAAATCTGATGTAGGTACATGAATTTCGTACTCTAAGGCAGGAATCAAAGTCCGAGTATCCTCCTTCCATCCAGCCATTTTGGCAACTTGACTATACACCCCATCTGCGGCGATTATATAGTTCGAATATAGGAGACCTGAGGATGTTTCAATTGCAGTCAAATCTTCTACTTTATGCAAAGATTTAACTTTACAATTCTGAATAACCTCAACCCCTAACGCTTTTGCGTTGCGAACCATCAACTCATCAAAAGTATCTCTCATGACCAATGAAACTATGGGTTCCTTTCGTTTGGTTTTGAAGTGTAAATCTCTCCCCATATAAATGTCAATGGCATTACATTCAAGATCTACAACTTCAGAAATATCAAAAGGCATTTCCTTCCTACCTCTGTACACAAACCCTCCTCCACAAACTTTATATCTGGGTAATTTTTCCTTTTCAAGAATCACTACGCTTAAACCAGCTTTAGCCAAATGAAAAGCTGCTGAAGCTCCAGAAGGACCAGAACCTACCACTGCTACTTGATAATTCTTCATGATACAATATTAAACCTATCAATATTAACCATTTCTATGTGTAGAATCAAAAAAGCTGCTTATTTATTTTGTTTATTAAAAACGACAAAACAAATTATATTGCTATTCTGATTGATCATTTTTGGGCTTATTTGCGTATTTTAGCGGTCTAATAATTTAACATTACCCATGAATAAAATTTGGAATATTTTATATAGTACTCGCCTAATGTCAGTACTATTTGTTGCGTTTGGTACCGCTATGGGAATTGCTACCTTTATTGAAAATGACTACGGTACAGAAACTTCTAAAGCACTTGTTTATAACGCTTGGTGGTTTGAAGCCATCATGCTTTTTTTTATCGTTAATTTTTTTGGAAATATTTTCAAATACAAATTACTCAGAAAAGAAAAATGGGGAGTATTGTTATTTCACGTATCCTTCTTATTTATCCTGATTGGTGCAGCCATCACAAGATATGTCAGCTATGAAGGAATGATGCCCATTGTTGAAGGAGAAAAAACAAATGAATTTTTTTCTGAAACTACCTACCTAAATATAAATATTCACAATTTTAAAGAAGAGAAATTCGTACATAGCCCAGTACTTTTATCATCAAAAGGAAAAGCCAAATATCAGTACGAAACTGACTTCAGAGGTCAGAAAGTAAATTTTGAACTGACAGAATACATCCCAAACGCAAAAACCGAATTCAGTCGAAGCGAAACAGGAGATCATTTTATTCATTTTGTAGAATCGAGTTCTGGATCCAGGCATGACCATTATATAAAAAAAGGAACTCTTGAAAATATTCATGGTATTTTAGTAGGGTTTGAGCAAGCAGAAAATGCTTCTCTGAACTTTACCGAAAAAGAAGGAGTATTGTATCTAGACTCTCAATTGGATGGAACTTTTATGCGTATGGCTGATCAATTCCAAGGGACAGTAACAGCAAATGCAACAGAGAAATTCAACTACCTAAGTTTACATCAAATTGCTGGGTTGAGCTTTGTGGTTCCTGAAAAACCAATAACAGGAGAAATGAAAATAATTTCTGACAAAGATAAAAAAGCCTCACCAGAAGCAATGCTAACGTTTAAAGTTACTTCTGATGAAAAAATGAGTTTGGTTCAAGTGAAAGGAGGAAAATACACCTCTAACCAACCTGTTTCCCTGAGTCTGGCTGGGCTAAACATTAGTCTTTCGTACGGCTCGAAAATTCTGAAACTTCCTTTTTTCATCAAACTAAACGATTTCCAATTAGAAAAATATCCCGGCTCCGAATCTGCAGCTTCATATGCAAGCGAGGTGACCCTCATAGATAAAGAAGAAACGAATACTTTCGACTTTAGAATTTTTATGAATCATATTTTGGATTACCGAGGTTATAAATTTTTCCAATCTAGCTACGACTTATCGGGTCCAAAAGAAGAAACTCGACTTTCTGTAAACCATGATAGCATTGGGACGACAATTACTTACATCGGCTATTCGATGCTCTATACTGGAATGATGATGATACTATTCATGAAAAAATCTCGTTTTGGACTCCTGAGTAAAAAATTGAGAAAACTAAAAAGCAAAACGATGATGGTCACGCTACTTGTAAGCCTTACCAGCTCATTTGCTTTTGCACAACATACGGAAGAAAACCACCAGCATGATGAACACCTACACACAAAGGAGGGAAACCAAGAACAACAAGAGACTCACAGTCATAATGGGGTTGAACACAATCACCAAAGTATAAAAAACACATCCGAACAAGTACAAGAAGCTATCCTAAAAAATGCTGCAAAACCTGAGCACGCACTTGAGTTTAGTAAAATAGTCATACAAGATACCGGAGGGCGCATGAAGCCCATAAATACATTTGCAAGTGAAATGCTACGAAAGGTTAGTAAGAGTGAAACTTACGGACCCTTAGATGCAAATCAAGTATTTTTATCTATTGTAGAAAATCCAAGACTTTGGTTCGAGGCTCCTATCATTTATCTCGAAAGAAATGATAAAAAAATTAGGAGTATTCTAGGGGTTGAAGAAAAAGCAAAACATGCTTCACTGGCAAATTTTATAGATCCTAACGGGAACTATAAATTGGTCTCCTACGTGGCAGCAGCTGAAAAAAACCAGAAAAAAAATTCTTTTGAAAAAGATGTAATCAACATTGACAAACGAGTAGGACTCCTCTACACAGCTATTAGTGGTAGTATTTTACGCATCTATCCTAAAATAGATGACAGCAACAACAAGTGGGTGTCTCAATTAGAATTAGAAACTTCAGGATTCAAAGGCGTTGATTCTGTTTTTGTGAAACAAATCTTACCGGCTTACAGACAAGTTTTGTGGCAAGCCAAACAATCTAATGATTACGCAGAAGCTAACGAAATACTAGAAGGAATTAAAAACTTTCAAAAAAAGCATGGAAAAGCTGTTTATCCTAGCCAGAAGAAAATAGATTACGAAATTACGTACAACAAATACGACATCTTTAAAAAACTATTTTCATACTATACCTACATCAGTACTATTTTGTTCTTATTGATTATTTTTCAGATTTTTAAAGATGGAAAAATCATTAGAGGACTGATCAGGATCAGCATTGGTGTTGTTCTTCTTTTGTTCATAGGTCAAACTGCTGGATTAGGCGTGAGATGGTTTATTAGTGGTCACGCTCCTTGGTCTGATGCCTACGAATCTATTATTTATGTTGCTTGGGCTACCATGCTATTTGGATTGATTTTTGGTAGAAAATCTTCCTTAACGATTGCGGCAACTGCATTTGTTACTGCTATGATCTTGATGATTGCTCATTGGAATTGGATGGATCCACAAATAGCCAACTTGCAACCTGTTTTAAATTCTTATTGGCTCATGATCCACGTGGCAATCATTGTAGCCAGCTACGGACCCTTTACCTTAAGCATGATTTTAGGACTGTTGGCATTGATTCTTATGATCTTGACCACAAATAAGAACAAAAAAACACTAAAATTAAAAATTGACGAACTAACCATCATCAATGAAATGAGTATGACTGTTGGTTTGGTAATGTTAACCATCGGTAATTTTCTAGGTGGGATGTGGGCAAATGAAAGTTGGGGACGTTATTGGGGTTGGGATCCAAAAGAAACTTGGGCTTTGATTAGTATTATGGTCTATGCCTTTGTTCTTCATATGCGCTTGGTTCCTGGACTTAGAAGTAAATTCACTTTCAACATCATATCTGTCTATGCTTTTGCAAGTATTATGATGACCTACTTTGGGGTAAATTTCTACTTGTCTGGATTACATTCATATGCCAGCGGTGACCAAGTCGTTACCCCAAGTTTTGTGTACTACTCTATAGCTTTTGTTGCTATTGTTGGGGGTCTTGCTTACCTAAAATTCAAAAAATATTATAAAAAATAAATTGCATTCTGATTTCATTAAATATTAATGTAAATTTGTCTAACTGATCATTACAAATAATCTATATGTTCCACAAATACTTAAAATTAGTTTTAGCAGTAGGAGTAACTGTTTTAGCTGTATTACAATTCATTGAAGAAAACATAGGAAACGGTATTCTTTTCTTGCTCCTAGCCTCAATTTTTGTCTTTTTATACTTCAAAAATGAGATCCTTTTACTTGCCTTTTTACAAATGAGAAAGCAAGACATGGAAGGGACTGCAAAATGGCTAGACAGAATCAAAAACCCTGAAATGTCATTAATCACCTCTCAACAAGCGTATTACCATTACTTAAAGGCAATACTATTGGCTCAAAAAAACATGACTCAAGCTGAAAAACTATTCAAAAAAGCTTTAGGATTAGGATTAAGAATGAACCATGATATTGCCATGGCTAAATTAAACTTAGCGGGTATCGCTATGAGCAAGCGTAGAAAAAGAGAAGCAACAACATTACTCAACGAGGCAAAGAAGTTAGACAAACACGGAATGCTTACAGACCAAGTAAAGATCATGAAAGATCAACTAAAAAAAATATAAATCATTCCAGACACCAATAAAAAACGTCTTCATTTTTGATATGAAGACGTTTTTTTATACTATTCATCTTTATACTGTTTAGGTCGTCTTTACCAAACTGTTATAGATGGCCTCGTATTTTGGTAAAACACGATCAATGCTAAACTGCTTTGCTCTTGCAAAGGAATTCTCTTTAAATTCTGCTAATTTCTCTCTGCTTTCTATCAATTTTAGCGTGTTCTGGGCCATATCTTCTACAGCTTCTACCTCACTTAAAAAACCAGTAACACCATGAACATTCACTTCCGGCAATCCTCCTGTATTTGTAGAAATGACAGGAGTCCTAGCCGCCATAGCTTCTAGTGCTGCCAAACCAAAACTTTCAGACTTTGATGGTAACAAAAAGACATCAGAATAGCACAATACTTTGTCTACTTCAGTACTGTTTCCAATAAACACAATATGATCATAAACCCCTAATGCCCTCGCCAATTGTTTCACTGCAGCCATATCTGGCCCCTCTCCTACTAAAATTAACTTTACAGGCTTGTGTGCCAAAACCTTTGCAAATATTTTTACTACATCCTGAGCTCGCTTTACAGGCCTATAATTACTGATGTGCGTCAATATAAACTCATCGTCATTCGCTATATTACCCCTTTGGCAATCTTTACCACCAATTGAGTTCATTTCATACTTCTCTAATTCTATAAAATTATAAACGACTTCAATCTCTTTGCTAATCTCAAACAAATGATAAGTTTCTTCTTTCAAATTGTGAGATACTGTTGTCACAACATCAGAGTTATTGATACTAAATTCTACGGCTGATTTATAATTAGGATGACTTCCCACAAGCGTTATATCTGTACCGTGTAAGGTGGTAACTACTTTGATTTCTTTTCCTTTGTCTTGTAACATTTTCTTCGCCATGTAAGCAGCATAGGCATGAGGAATAGCATAGTGCACATGTAACAGCTCTAAGTCGTATTTCTCGGCAACTTGTACCATTTTACTAGACAAGGCTAATTCATAAGGCTGGTGGTGGAACAATGAATATTCCTCAATTTGCACTTGATGAAAATGAATACCACTTGAAATCAAATCTAATCGAACAGGGGGTTGATAAGTTATAAAATGAATTTCATGACCCTTCAAAGCCAATGCCATGCCCAACTCAGTTGCCACAACTCCGCTACCACCAAAAGTAGGATAACACACAATACCAATTCGCATAATCAATCGTTTCTGTATAGGTTCACAAAAGTAACTTTAACTAACGGATTTCACAAAAATATTACACAGTGTAAGTTTATTTATGACAAAACAAAACTTAATACTCTCATTTTTAAACCCCTATGAATTGTTTTAAAATTCTAGTCATTTTTGAGAAAAAACTTACGGTTTATTTATAAAAAAGTATATTTTTGCTACCGCTTAGTTAAGCATGGTGCCTTAGCTCAGTTGGTAGAGCAAAGGAGTGAAATTCCTTGTGTCCCTGGTTCGATTCCTGGAGGCACCACATTAAAAACCACAACGTAACTGTTGTGGTTTTTTATTTAAAACAAATGTAGAACCCACAAACCAAAACCTTAAACTTTAGAGTTGATTTCTTCAAAAGGAATACGCACAAGTATTAGGGAAAAATGGGTAAGCGATCAACAGTTGTTAATCAAGATCTTTGCGGTGTAATCATAAAACAAAAAACATGGCAACAGAAATTAAAATTAAAAACATCTCAGAGGGATACCAATCTATCATTTCAAATGGAAGACACACGATTGTGGGTGACGAACCCATAGAGGTCAAAGGAACTGATTTAGGAATGTCACCAACAGAACTGCTTCTTTCTGGAATATCGATGTGCAAAGTAGCCACCATTAGAAATGTAGCCAGAAGAAAAGGTATTGAGATAGGAGAAGTAAATGCTAATTTATCACAAGTGGTAAAAAGAAATGCTGATGGTTCATTTACAACAACCGTAAATTCTGAAATTTCTATTGAAGGAAACATCACGCAAGAACAAAGAATCATGCTTATCCACGAAGCAGACCATTGTTATGTAACGAGGGTGGTAAAAGGGGACTGGATCATCAACGACTCAACTATCCTATAAAACAACTCAGCCAGTTACCTATAAAAAAGTCTTACTCTATTTTCGTAAGGCTTTTTTATTTTTATAATTTTACAGCATGAAGATACAAGGAAAGCTAGGAGAATATTTTGAACTTCAAGTTATAAATAGTGAGGATAAGGAAATCATAAAAGAGCCTGTCGAATCTGGTCTTTCTGCTCTTTGGTTTCAAGATGATGTTAGTGAATTGATCATTGATGGAAAGACAAACAGCTACTCTAAAAACGAAATTCTTTTTCTTACAGAGTTTCATCGGATAGACATTAAAAATCTAGGAACAATCCAATTGATCAGGTTCAATAGACCCTTTTTTTGTGTTGTAGATCACGACACTGAAATAGGCTGCAAAGGAATTCTTTTCTTTGGTTCTTCAAACCTACCATCGATTAAAATACCAAAAAATGATCTTAGAAAGTTTGAAGGGTTTTGGAAAATGTTTCTTCTAGAACTAGAAGAAGAAGACGAATTTCAGATAGAAATGATTAA
>NZ_JBDNAI010000008.1:0-7879 GCF_039768515.1 Wenyingzhuangia sp. | reverse complement strand
GCTTCTTGATCTACTCCACTCAAATAAAAAAGATCACGATGTTGGTGGAAAGGCATTGTACTATCTGCTCCGGTGATAAAGATATCATTGGCGTTAAAAAAGGCTATGGAATTAGCTTCCATTTGGTTGATAAAACGTTTTCTATTTTCGACAAACAGCTTAGAGTCGATTTGAGTATATTTCATAAGTATAAAGTTACCTGTTATACGAAAAGGTTAAAAGGAAAAAGCATACAGACATCTGAAAGTCAGCAAATTATATTGAGTACAGAATCAATAGCCATACTGCAAATTACAAAAGAATATTGGAAGTCTTAAGAAAAAAACAAAAAGAATAAAGGGTTGTGTTGGGCTTTTTTTCAACGGTAAAAATAGCAGTCCTAAGGGAGAGTGATCTGTGCTTTTTGTTCTTGAATTCAATGAAACGGCCAAAGGAGTTCATTAAACCCTCCTCAACACCTCCAACGCTTTTTGTACACTATCAACTCGAATAAATGTAATGAGTAGTCGTAAACCATTTTTGGTTTCTTTTTCTTTCATCACACACATTTTATTGTTTTGTTGTACGTATTTTAAAACCTTCGTGAAGGCTTCCGTTTGATAGAATTCACTCTGTTGGTCAGACACAAAATATCCGATCATTCGTTTTTGTTTCAATACAATTTTTTCCAATCCTAATTTTTTAGCTAGCCATTTGATGCGAACAGAATCCAACAAATCTGTAACTTGAAATGGGAGTTCTCCAAAACGATCAATCAGTTGTTGTTGAAATTCTTCAAGTTCTTTTTCTTCAGACAATTCACCGAGTTTTCGATAAAGATTCAAACGCTCAGCGATTACATTGATATAGTCATCAGGGAATAAAATTTCAAAGTCAGTATCGATTTGTATGTCAGAAACAAATTCTTTGTTCTCTATGTTTTGTTCCTCATACAGATCTTTGAATTCTTTTTCTTTTAACTCATTAACAGCTTCTTCAAGTATTTTTTGATAGGTGTCAAAGCCGATATCAGTGATAAACCCACTTTGTTCTCCACCCAATAAATCTCCTGCACCACGAATTTCTAGATCTTTCATGGCAATATTAATACCACTTCCCAACTCACTGAACATTTCTAAAGCTTGGATTCGTTTTCGAGCTTCTTCGGTCATCATATGATAAGGTGGACAAATAAAATAGCAGAATGCTTTTTTGTTTGAACGTCCAACACGACCACGCATCTGGTGTAAGTCAGACAATCCAAAGTTGTTGGCATGATTGATAAAAATAGTATTCGCATTCGGAACATCAAGCCCAGATTCTATGATGGTTGTAGCCACTAAAACATCAAATTTTCCTTCCATAAAATTGACCATGACTTCTTCTAGTTTTCTCCCTTCCAATTGTCCGTGGCCAACTCCTATTCTAGCATCAGGTACCAAACGTTGTAACATGCCTGCTACTTCTTTAATGTTATCAACTCTGTTGTGGATGAAGAAGATTTGGCCGCCTCTAGTCATTTCATACATCACTGCATCTCTTATCGCTTCTTCGCTAAATCCAATAACCGTACTCTCTATGGGATGTCTGTTTGGGGGAGGGGTTGCGATCACCGATAAATCTCTAGCAGCCATCAAACTAAACTGTAAGGTTCTTGGGATGGGGGTAGCGGTTAAGGTCAAGGTGTCAACATTTTCTTTGATCGTTTTTAATTTGTCTTTCGCCGCAACACCAAATTTTTGTTCCTCATCGATAATGAGAAGTCCCAAGTCTTTATACTGAATCTTGTCAGAGACCAATTGATGGGTACCAATGACAATATCTAACCTACCTGAAGCCAAATCTTCCAGTACTATTTTTTTTTGTTTCGCAGTTTTAAAACGGTTTAAGTAATTGATATTGACAGGAAAATCTTCGAGTCTTTTTTTAAAAGACTTAAAGTGTTGAAAGGCTAAAATAGTTGTGGGCACCAATACGGCAACCTGTTTGCCATTGTCAACAGCTTTAAAGGCTGCACGTATAGCTACTTCTGTTTTTCCAAAACCGACATCACCACAAACCAATCTATCCATAGGCTTGTCATTTTCCATATCAGCTTTTACATCTTGTGTTGCTGTGTTCTGATCCGGCGTGTCTTCATACATGAAACTTGCTTCTAGTTCGTGTTGTAGGTAGCTATCAGGATCAAAAGAAAATCCTTTTTGATTTTTTCTTTTTGCGTAAAGCTGAATCAAATCGAAAGCCACCTTTTTTACTTTGGCTTTGGCTGTCTGTTTCGCTTTTTTCCAAGCAGGTGAACCCAATTTATGGACTTTTGGAATTTTTCCGTCTTTCCCGTTAAATTTAGAAATTTTGTGGAGGGAGTGTATACTGATGTATAGGACATCGGAGTCACCATAAATCAATTTGATGGCTTCTTGTTTTTTTCCATTGACATCAATTTTTTGAAGTCCACCAAATTTTCCAATTCCGTGATCAATGTGAGTCACGTAATCACCGATTTCTAAATTGTTGACTTCTTGTAAGGTTACTGCCTGTTTTTTTGCAAAACCGTTTTTGAGTTGAAATTTGTGATAGCGCTCAAAAATTTGATGATCGGTATAGCAAACCATTTTATGGGCATGATCTACAAATCCCTCATGAATTTGAAAAACCAATGTTTTGTATTCTATTTCTTCTTCACTTTCTTCAAAAATATCATGAAAGCGTTTCGCTTGTTTTTCATTGGCACAGAATAAATAGTTGGAATATCCTTTATTCGTATTTTCCTTTAGGTTTTCTATTAACAGATTAAAATGTTTATTAAAAGAAGGTTGAGGTTCTGTATTTCCATCAATACTGTTTGCGCTTTTACTGTTGTTAATGGTTACCCTACTGTACCCATTTAGTTGTTCTTTAATTTGAATACCATCGACAAACAAATCACTAGGCAAAGTATGTTTTAGGGTTTCGGATAACGTTTCAAAACGAGCGGATGCTTTTTCAAATAAAGTGTTTAAATCATTTTGAAGAATGTCTATGCTTTTGGTGTAAACAATACTTTCGTTTGGAATAAAATTTAAAAAAGATTCCCTTTTTTCAGAAAACTGTTTGTTTTCTACATTGGGCATGATTTGTATCTTGCTAGGGTTTCCTGTGGAAAGTTGTGTTTCCACGTCAAACGTACGGATGCTATCTACTTCGTTACCAAAGAATTCTAATCGATAAGGCTCGTCATTCGCAAAAGAAAATACATCTACAATACCTCCTCGAACCGCAAATTCTCCTGGTTCTGTTACAAAGTCAACACGATTAAATCTATATTCGAACAATACTTCATTGATAAAATCTAAGCTAAACTCATCGCCAGTAGTGATTTTTAGTGTGTTGCTGTTTAGGTCTTTTTTTGTCACTACTTTTTCAAACAAAGCATTTGGATAGGTGACAATAATGACCGGTTTTTTTCTAGCGTTTAGTCTATTCAAAACCTCAGCGCGCATAAGCACATTAGCGTTGTCTACATCTTCAATTTCATAAGGTCTTTTGTATGATCCAGGATAGAATAGCACCTCTTTTTCACTAAGTAATCGTTCTAAATCGTTTAAATGATAAGCTGCTTGCTCTTTGTCATCCAAGATGAGCAAAAAAGTTTTGCCTGTTTTTTTAAACGTTTCTGAGATGATGATTGACAGTGAAGCTCCATTAAACTTACTCAGTACAGTATGTGTTTTGTCTTTTGTAACTTGAGCTACTAATTGTCTTGTGGCACCAGCATCTTGGTATTTTTCTAGAAATGATTTGATTTTCAAGGCCGAAATATTTTAGTACAAATGTAGCGTTATCTTGGGGTTAAAAAAATTGAAAAAGGAGAGGAGTCAATAATAGATTGACTTTAAATTGTACTCTAATCTTCAACTTCTTATTTTTGCCTTATGAGTTTATTTTTGTCATACAAAAACATACCGATTCACTACACCGTGTCTGGAAAAGGGGCTGCAGTTGTTTTGCTACACGGATTTTTAGAGAACATCACCATGTGGCAAAGTTTAGAAGAAATTTTAAATACGAGATACAAGGTGATCTGTGTCGATTTATTAGGACATGGACAAACGGAAAATTTGGGATACGTGCATACCATGGTACAAATGGCTGAGGTAGTAAAGGAGGTGTTAAATTCTTTAAATATTAGAAGATCTTTTTTGGTGGGGCATTCTATGGGAGGTTATGTGGCATTAGCATTTGCAGATTTATATCCAGATCATGTGAAAGGATTAGTTTTGTTGAATTCAACTGCTAGACCAGATACTGAAGAAAAAAAAATAGGACGAGACAGAGCCATTGCTATGGTCAAAGAAAATTACAAATCATTTGTCAGAAATTCGATCCCATTGCTGTTTCGTTCAACAAGTCGAAATTTATATGCCGAGGAGATTGCTAGGGTTAAAAAGGAAGCTTTAACAACCTCAAAACAAGGAATTATTGCTGCATTAGAAGGGATGAGGATAAGGCTAGATCGAGAGGCATTGCTGCATTTTGGTCCCTATCCCTCGTTGATGATTTTGGGGAAAAAAGATCCGGTATTAAATTATGAAGAATTGGTAGCGCAGACCAAAAACGCTAAAGCACAGGTTGTAGCGCTAGAAAATGGTCATATGAGTCTTATAGAAGACAAGGCAACTACAGAAAACGCGATTTTACAATTCATAAAAAACAATTGACAACAAACAATCAAAGTCTCTACAACCATTCAGTTGACTTCTATGGAGAAGATTTTGCAGGATATAAATCAGCTTACAAATAAATAAAACACTTTTTTACGCCGTTAAACATATTTAATGCAAAAAAAGTATTGATTTTGGACTTAAAATGTGATTTTAAATCCAAAATCTGTCTTAAATTTGTCCAGGAGTTGGTTGGTCAAACCGGTTTCAAACAAACAAACAGATGAAATTAATAAGATTTGGTCAAGAAGGAGCTGAGAAGCCCGGTGTCATAACCTCGTCAGGAAAAAAAATTGATGTATCAGCCTTTGGTGAAGATTACAACGAAGAATTTTTTGGTAGCGATGGATTGGAAAGACTGTCTGTTTGGTTAACAGAAAATGAAGATGTATGCTCTCAAGTTTCTGAAGACGTAAGATTAGCAGCCCCTTTGGCACGACCTTCTAAAATTGTTTGTGTAGGATTGAACTATGCAAAACATGCCGAAGAAGCTGGAATGGCAGTGCCAAATGAGCCTGTATTGTTTTTCAAATCTACAACTGCTTTGTCTGGACCTTACGACGATGTTATCCTTCCTAAAAATTCTGAAAAGACTGATTGGGAGGTTGAATTGGCTATTGTAATTGGTAAAAAAGCATCTTATGTTGCGTTAGAAGAGGTAGAAGATTACATTGCGGGTTATGTGTTGCACAACGATGTGTCAGAAAGAGCTTTTCAAATTGAAAAAGATGGACAATGGTGCAAGGGGAAAGGCTGTGATACTTTTGCTCCTGTTGGTCCTTTTATAGCAACCAAGGATGAGATTAAAAATCCTAATGATTTAGAACTTTGGTTAGAGGTGAATGGAGAGCGTTTGCAGCATTCCTCTACCAACGATTTTATATTTGACGTACAGACTGTTGTTTCTTATATCAGTCAATTTATGACACTCTTGCCAGGGGATATGATTTCTACAGGAACTCCATTTGGAGTAGGCTTAGGGCTTCATCCTCCTAGATATTTAAAGCCAGGAGATGTTATGGAGTTAGGGATCGAAGGGTTAGGGAGTTCAAGACAGGTTTGTAAAGCATATAGTGAAACGCAGAGAATAAAAAATAATAGATAAATTAATTTAAGATGGAAATAAAAATTAATACCAAGTATCCTTCTATGGAGGATTTAAGAAATAGAGCAATGGTTAAGATGCCAAAGTTTGCTTTTGAGTATTTAGATGGAGGGTGTAATGAAGATATCAATCTTGATAAAAACAGGACAGATCTTCAAAAAATAGAATTGATGCCTCAGTATTTGTCTAAGTTTGATAAATCAAGCATGCAGACTGAGTTGTTTGGACAAACGTACGACGCTCCCTTTGGTATTGCTCCAGTAGGATTACAAGGCTTGATGTGGCCTAATGCTCCTGAAATTTTAGCAAAAGCGGCAAAAGACCACAACATCCCATTTGTTTTAAGTACTGTAACTACATCTAGTATTGAACGAGTTTCTGAAATCACGGATGGAAAATTTTGGTTTCAATTGTATCATCCTACAGATGAGGACATTAAAAAAGATGTTATTGATAGAGCGGCAAATGCAGGTTGTGATGTCTTGGTGATCTTAGCAGATGTACCTACTTTCGGTGTACGACCAAGAGATACTCGTAATGGACTGGGGATGCCACCAAGAATGACATTAAAGAATATTATTGAGGTTTTTAAACACCCGCACTGGGCAACTCAAACCCTAATTCATGGTCAGCCTAATTTTGAAACCATGAAACAATATATGCCAAAAGGAATGAACTTGCAGCAATTGGCAAAGTTTATGGATGCTACTTTTAGTGGAAGATTAAATGAAGAAAGAATTGCTTCTATCCGTGAACAATGGAAAGGTAAATTGGTAATCAAAGGTGTTGTTAGTGCTGAAGATACTGAAAAAGCAATCAAATTAGGCGTTGATGGATTGATTGTCTCCAATCATGGAGGACGTCAGTTAGATGCAGGTCAATCTTCTATTGTGCCGATGACGAATTTAGCTGAAAAATACGGAGATCAAATCAAAATTATGGTGGATTCTGGGCTTAGAGGTGGACCTGATATCGCAAGAGCGATGGCAAGTGGAGCAGAGTTCACTTTTATGGGTCGAAGCTTTATGTATGGTGTAGGAGCTCTAGGTAAAGAAGGAGGGAATCATACTATTTCTCTTATGAAAACTGAGTTACAACAAGTGATGGAGCAAATTTGCTGTCAAGATACAGGCGCTTTTAAACCCCATTTGATCAAATAATAAATCATAAAAAAACCTCAGCAATTGCTGAGGTTTTTTTATGAAATTGTTGAAACGAACTATTTACTGCCCAACATCATCAACTCATGGACAATGATTTTAGTTGTCGATCTTTTGTTTCCATCTTTATCTTCCCACTGTTCATGGGTTAATTTACCTTCAATCGCAATTTGACTTCCTTTGTCTAAATATTTTTCTGCGATATCTGCAGTTTTATTCCAGCACACAATATTGTGCCATTGTGTGTTTGTGATACGTTCCCCTTCATTGTTGTAATAACTATCTGTTGTAGCCATTGAAAAATTCGCTACTTTTTTGTCTTCTCCAAAAGTTTTTACCACTGGGGATCCTCCTAAATTTCCGATTAACTGTACTTTGTTTCTTAAATTGTTCATGATAAATATTTTTAATTAAGATTAATTGTTTTTGTCGTTTTAGACTTTACAAAGATGTGAAAGCATAGAATATTTACTCGGTTGTTAAATAATTGCTTTCGGATATAAACGTTTGTAACCGTTTGTTGCTGTTTTTTTCTTATCTTTAAGTAAGGCTAAAAATGAAAAGCTATGGAAAAAAATTGTCAAGAGTGTGGAGAAAAAATTGTAGGCAGATCAGATAAAAAATTTTGTAATGACCAATGTCGAAATGCCTTTAACAATAAGCTAGAAGTAGGGGACAAAAGTTTGGTTAGGAACATCAACAATGCTCTAAAAAAGAATTATAAAATTTTATGTGCTCTAAACCCCTCAGGTAAAACCAAAATACCAAAGCATAAAATGACAGAAATAGGATTTAATTTTAATCTATACACTCAAGTACATTTTACTAAGAAAGGAGATAGGTATAACTACTGTTATGATGAAGGCTATTTGCTGCTAGAGGGAAATCAAGTGTTATTGGTCAAAAAGTAAGGGCAAGGATATGTTTGGGTTTTT
>NZ_JBDNAI010000059.1:0-12591 GCF_039768515.1 Wenyingzhuangia sp. | reverse complement strand
CTTTAGCAATTGATGTTTTTGGTATAGATCGCGATTATACTGGAATCAACCTGGTCATTCCCACGGGAACAGCAACAGCTTATGCCACTGCAGGGTGGACAGGATTTAAAACAGTTACAGAAGATGACAGTTTGTTAAGTACTCCGCTATCTAACCTAACAACCAAAATAAGATTTTCGGTCGTTGATGGGTATTTACAACTAGAGGTTCTGGAAGCGGTTAAAATCAGTGAGGTAAACATCTATTCTGTTTTGGGGGCTTGTGTAGCGACCACTAATGAGAAATCGATTAGGGTTTCAACATGGCCAAAAGGAATTTACATTGTTCGTGTTGACACTAACAAAGGCATGATCTCAAAAAAAATAGTATGGTAGCCAACGTGTTTTTCAACGATTGAGTTGTGTTCTTAGTGTTCTCTTTAACATCTGTATGTGCGTAGCCATCAAATCATATTTAGGGTATAGATAAATTCGTCAAATGAAATGTTTCAGCACAAGGGATTGTTACACAGAAACTTTCCCTTTGATTAAGGGGTGAGGATCATACCCTTCAAGAGAGAAGTCTTCAAAGGTGAAATCGAAGAGATTTGTCACGTTCTTGTTCAAGACCATTTTTGGTAGTGGTTTGGGTTCTCTGCTCAATTGAAGTTCGATTTGTTCAAAATGATCGTTATAGATGTGCGCATCTCCAAAAGTGTGTATAAATTCACCAGGTTCCAAGCCAACTACCTGAGCAATCATAAGAACTAATAATGCGTACGAGGCAATATTGAAAGGAACTCCTAAGAAAACATCAGCACTTCGTTGGTAAAGTTGACAAGATAATTTTCCATTTGCAACATAAAATTGAAAGAAAGCATGACAAGGAGGCAAAGCTGCCTTATTGTTGGCTACGTTTTCCGAAAAAGATATTGAGGTGTCTGGCAAGACACTCGGGTTCCATGCAGAAACAATCATTCTTCTGCTGTTAGGGTTGGTTTTTAGGGTGTCAATCAATTCAGAAATTTGGTCAATTTCTTCACTGTTCCAGTTTCTCCATTGGTGTCCATAGACAGGTCCTAAATCCCCATTTTCATCCGCCCAAGCGTCCCAAATTTTCACATTATGTTCTTTCAAATAGCTGATGTTCGTTTCTCCCTTTAAGAACCAAAGCAATTCATGAATAATAGATTTTAAGTGTAGTTTTTTAGTCGTTACCATCGGGAAACCCTCAGACAAATCAAAACGCATTTGATAACCGAAAACACTCTTGGTTCCAGTACCTGTACGGTCTCCTTTTTGTACTCCGTTTTCTTTTATGTGTTTGATTAAATCTAAATATTGTTTCATGATGTAATATTATGGATAAACTTAAAATTGTTTTAAAAAAGTAAGTAGGTTGCTTTTTGTCATTAGATTGTGGAAATCTCGACCATTTATCTTTTGTCGAGTTCATCTCTTATTTTGGCAGCCGTTTCGTAGTCTTCTTTTTGTATTGCGATGTTTAATTTTTTCTCTAATCCTTGAATCGTATCTCCTTGGTATCCTTCAGTTGTTGCTTCTGAAGTGGTTTGATCAACTCCTTCTGTTAGACTTTCTTCGTCCTCCTCAAAAAGTGAATCTGTTTCTTCTTCGTTAGGTTCCGCAAAATTATCTTGGCTTAAAATAATTCCTGCAGATTCTAAGATGTGTTGGTGGGTATATATAGGTGCATCAAAGCGAATAGCCAAAGCTATCGCATCAGAAGTTCTTCCATCAAACACTCTTTCTTCATTGTCTTTTACACAGACTATGTTAGAAAAAAACACACCGTCAATCAGTTTGTAAATGACAACTTCTTTGATGAAGATATCATAGGCTGTGGAAAAGGTTTTAAATAAATCATGTGTCAAGGGTCTAGGAGGAGTAATTTCACTTTCCAAGGCAATCGCTATCGATTGAGCTTCAAAAGCACCGATTACGATGGGAAGTGTTCTTTCTCCATCAGCTTCACTCAAAACAAGAGCATAAGCACCTGTTTGTGTTTGGCTGTAGGAAATTCCTTTGATGTCAAGTTGTATTAGGCCCATTTGTCTTTTTGTTAAACGTTTTCTGCCTTGAACTCCTTTATTTTTTTGGTCAATTCAGGGACAATTTCAAAAGCATCTCCAACAATTCCATAATCGGCAGCTTTGAAAAAAGGTGCTTCAGCATCAATGTTGATGGCAACTTTTGTTTTGGAAGCGTTTACCCCTGCGATGTGCTGAATGGCTCCAGATATTGCAACGGCCACATACAGGTTGGCAGCAACGGGTTTTCCTGTTTGCCCTACATGCTCACCATGAGGCCTCCATCCCATATCAGATACAGGTTTAGAACAGGCAGTAGCAGCTCCTAAGACTTCTGCAAGATCCTCAATCAATTTAAAATTTTCGGCTGTTTTTAATCCTCGTCCTCCCGAAACCACGATATCTGCGTCAGCAATAGAAATTTTACCTGAGGCTTTGTCGATAGCTTCAGACTTTATTGTGGTTGATGACAGATTAGGTTTGAAATCTTCAACGATAGCAGTCGTTGGATTCTCTTTGATTTCAAAAGAATTCTTAGACAATCCAATCACTTTTCGTTCGGAAGTTACGATGGTGTTGCTAAATGCTTTGTTAGAAAAAGCCTTACGTTTTACGGTAAAGGGTTCTATGTTAGTTGGTGCGCCAACAACGTTGGAAACATAGCCAGCATTAAATTTTACAGACAATAAGGGGGCTAGATATTTACCATCAGCACTACTATCTATGATGACAATCTTGATGTTGTTGTCAGATGCTGCCTCGCAGATAATTCCAGCATATAGTTTTGCATTAAAACCAAGATCATTGTCTGATACAGTTATGATTTTGTTTGCACCGTACTTTTCTAACTGCTTGGGTTCCTCTGCATTGATTGTTATTATGGTCAGATCAGATTTTAATTGATCGGCCAGTTCCCTTCCGTAAGAGACAACCTCTAAGGTTGCTTTCTTAAATTTTCCTTCGCTACTATTAGCGTATACCAATACGGACATGTTTATTTGTTTTGTTATGCTTAAATACTTTAAGCATAAGGTTTAATTTAAATTACTTTCGCTTCTTTGTGAAGTAGTTCTATCAATTCATCAATATTGTTAGCATCAATCATCTTGCATGCACTTTTTTCTTCACTTTTCTCAAAACTATCAATTTGAGTGTGAGCAGAGCAGTGGGTTGCTTCTAGAACCGTTAATGGTTTTTTTCTGGCCATCATAATTCCTCTCATGTTAGGAATCTTAAGGTCTTTTTCTTCAACCATTCCTTTCTGACCTGCGATTATTATCGGTGTTTTAGCAGTAAGTGATTCGGAACCTCCATCTATTTCTCTGGTGGCAGTAACGGTTTCATTTTCTATTTCTAATTGCGTACATGCATTTATGAAATCAATGTCTAATAACGAAGCCATCAATCCAGGAACCATTTCGCCATTATAATCACTAGACTCTTTTCCTGCAAGGATGAGGTCGTATCTCTCTTTTTTGCAGATTTCTGCAATTTGTTGAGCAACAAAAAAACCATCAGTGGGTTTGGCATCTATCCTTATGGCTTCATCAGCACCAATAGCTAATGCTTTTCTTAGCGTAGGCTCTGAGCTTGCGTCACCTACATTTACGACTGTAATTTTTGCTCCTTGCTTTTCTTGAAACCAAATGGCTCTTGTCAAAGCAAACTCGTCATATGGATTGATAACAAATTGTACTCCGTTGGTGTCAAATGCTGTCGATTCCTCCTTGAAATTGATTTTAGATGTGGTATCGGGAACATGACTTATACAGACTAATATGTTCATATTGAGTGTTTTATGTGTTTGTAAGTATTTGTAAATAAGACAAAGCTAAGGTAAATTAAATTTTGTAAATATTTTGGTTTAATATTAGAAAATATGATTGTGTTTTTGTTATTTTTGTGGTGTTCAAATAAAGTAATAATACATGAAAACTATACAATTTAGAGAAGCAATATGTCAAGCCATGAGTGAAGAAATGCGTTTAGATGAAAGCGTATACTTAATTGGTGAAGAAGTTGCAGAATACAACGGAGCATATAAAGCTTCCAAAGGAATGTTAGATGAGTTTGGAGAAAAACGTATTATAGATGCACCGATTGCTGAATTAGGTTTTGGGGGTATTGCTGTTGGTTCCACGATGACAGGAAACAGACCAATTGTAGAGTACATGACATTTAACTTTGCCTTGGTAGGGATTGACCAAATCATTAATAATGCAGCGAAAATTAGACAAATGTCAGGAGGACAGTTTCCTTGTCCAATTGTATTTAGAGGACCTACTGCTTCAGCAGGACAACTTGGAGCGACACACTCACAGGCTTTCGAAAATTGGTTTGCCAACACTCCAGGTCTGAAAGTAGTCGTGCCTTCTAACCCTTATGATGCAAAAGGGTTGTTGAAAGCTGCGATTAGAGATAATGATCCAGTTATTTTTATGGAGTCTGAGCAAATGTATGGAGACAAGGGTGAAGTGCCAGAAGGAGAATATATTATTCCTTTGGGTGTTGCTGATGTTAAGAGAAAAGGAACAGATGTAACTGTAGTTTCTTTTGGTAAAATCATCAAAGAAGCATACAAAGCAGCAGAAATCCTTGAGAAAGAAGGAGTTTCAATAGAAATCATAGATTTACGTACGGTTCGTCCAATGGACACAAAAGCCATTATAGAATCAGTTAAGAAGACCAATCGTTTGGTTATACTAGAAGAGGCTTGGCCTTTTGGTTCAGTCGCTACTGAAATAGCGTACCGAGTACAAGAACAAGCATTCGATCATTTAGATGCTCCAATCCAAAGAATTAACACTGCAGATACGCCTGCGGCATATTCTCCGGTGTTGATGGAAGAATGGTTGCCAAATGCTCAAGATGTTATCGACGCAGTGAAAGCAACGTTGTACGTAAAATAGAGCATATAAACTCATAGATCAAAAATTCCTTTCTTGTTATAAGAAAGGAATTTTTTTGTTTGGAGACTTGATTTCCAATAGATGCTAGCAAAAACTGTCGATTTAGAGTTTTCTTTTTTAGACTTCCCTATTTTTATTTGTATTTTTGTTCTTGGAAATTGATTAAATAAAAAACAGAAATGGCATTAAAAATTTTTGGACATAAATCTCCTGATACAGATGCAACAGCATCAGCAATTATATGGTCTTGGTATTTGACTCAGCAAGGTCTAGAAGCGGTTCCTTATGTTTTAGGAACTCCAAACACAGAAGCTTTATTTGTATTAGATTACTGGGGATTTGAGGTGCCCGAAGTGTTGAATTCAGTTTCGTCAGAAGATGATGTAGTAATTGTTGATACAAACAATCCTGAGGAATTGTTTCCAAATATTAATGACTCTAACATTACTCAAATTATTGATCACCATAAACTAGTAGGAGGAATAGAAACAGCTGGTCCCATAGATATTACGATAAAACCCTTGGCGTCCACAGCCTCTGTAATGTATTATATTTTAGGTTCAGAAGAAGTTGAGGATTTACCAAAAGAAATAGCGGGTCTTATGTTGTCTTGTATCCTTTCTGACACCTTGGCCTTTCGCAGTCCCACAACCACAGAAGACGACAAGATGATGGCAGATCATTTGGCTTTTAAGTTAGATATCGATGTGACGGCGTTTGCGACCAAAATGTTTGAAGCTAAATCAGATGTGTCCGCTTTTTCTGACGAGGAATTGATTAAAATGGATAGTAAAAAATATGAAGCAAGTGGGAAAAAGTATCGTGTCTCTGTTCTTGAAACCACAAGTCCAAATATTATTTTAGACAGAAAGGATTCTATTTTATCAGCGATAAAAACAGTAGCCCAGCAAGAAGATTTGGATCAAGTTCTACTGTTTGTAGTAGATATTTTAAAAGAAGAATCTATATTGTTTGTTCCAAACTCCGAAGTAAAACTCATAGCTGAGTCTAAGTTTAATGCTGTTGTAACAGCTGATTTGGTCGTGTTACCAGGTGTTGTTTCTCGAAAAAAACAAATCATACCAGTCTTATAAAAGTGTTTTTTGTTTTGTAGCGTGGCTTTTAGTGGCTATTCAAACAAGAGAATAAGAGCTCAATATCTTTCTCTACTACTGTAGATATTTATACCAACCCTATTTGTTGAAAAAACAAATAGGGTTGGTTTTTGGTCAGGTTTAGAACAATCCATTTGTTTGCGCATTGATACTCTCTATTATTTTGCCCAAGTCTTCAGGATTGCTCTCGTAGTCTAGAGTGTCAACATCAATAATTAGTTTTTTTCCTTTGTCATAAGAAGCAATCCAAGCTTCATAACGCTCGTTTAACCTACTTAAATAATCAATGTTAATCGAGCTTTCATATTCACGACCTCTTTTGTGTATTTGTCCAACCAAGGTTTTGATGTCTGCTCTTAAGTAAACTAATATGTCTGGCGGGGTAACAAGATTCTCCATCAATTCAAATAGTTTGCTATAGTTCTGAAAATCTCTATTGGTTAATAGACCCATTGCGTGTAGATTGGGGGCAAATATTTTGGCATCTTCGTAGATGGTTCTGTCTTGAACAATATCTCTTCCGCTTTGTTGAATTTTTAAAATTTGTTCGAAACGATTGTTTAGAAAAAACACTTGAAGGTTAAAAGACCAGCGTTCCATTTCATTGTAGAAATCATCTAGATAAGGGTTGTCCTCAACACTTTCAAAATGAGCATCCCATTTGTAATGCTTGGATAAAAGTTTAGTCAAAGTTGTTTTTCCAGCTCCAATGTTACCGGCAATTGCTACATGCATAGGGTTAGATTTAGGACATTAAAAGTAATTAATTTTTGGGAATAGAGAAACGGTATATATTGTTCTCTTTAAAAAAATATAAATGGTTATTGACCACTTCGAATTGATTAAGACCTTTGAGTGAACTTAGGATTTTGTTTTTTCTCAGGTATAATGATCCCTCTTTAAGGTAATATTGTGGCGTCAATGATAAAGGTATTTGTTTCTGATTAAGGTATTGGATGTTTTTAGGTCTTGCCAGATAGTTGTATCGAATGAGTTGCCCTTGATCATCAAGAAGGATAGCTTCATTGAGATTTCCTCTCATTTTTAAAATATTTTGTTGAATAGGAATGGAATTGATTTCAGTTTTTTTGGTTTTGAAATTATAAAGTTTTAACATCATGTTGATGTTTTCATACAGCCATATTTTGTCTTGGCCGGCATTACAAATAAACTCTGTGCCAAAGGGGACTTCAAACTCAGTAATATAACTCAATTGATTGTCTAGGCATACAACTTTGTTGAATAACTTGTACAGTATTAATATTTGTAAAGGATTGCTGATGTCAACCAAGTCAGGAGTGCCGTATTTGATGTTTAAGTAATCGTTATTGATGTTGCTTTTGTGTAAGTTACCATTTTGTAAATAGTATATGTTTTCATAGATGTCAACACCCACAAGATCATCTATATCTTCTATTAGTAGCTCTTGACAAAAGCAGTTTGAGGTGAGCAACAGTAGTAAAAACCAAAATTTCATGTTCAAAGATAACCAATTAACTTTAAGGTTATTTTTCATTAAGACAAACGATAAAAAAAAGCCTGCTTTCATAGCAGGCTTTTTTAAGTTAAATGTTATTTAAAGTTCAAATGCTTTTTTAACTTGGTCTACATAGTCTAGCTTTTCCCAAGTAAAAGTTTCTACTTCTTTTTCTATAATTCCTTCGTATGGGGATTCAAATCGAACCGTCTTAAGTTCAGGAGTTCTACCCATATGTCCATAAGCTGCGGTCTCTGAATAGATTGGGTTTCTTAGTTTTAATCTTCGCTCTATTGCAATCGGTCTCATGTCAAACAACTTAGTGACTATTTCTGCAATCTGTCCATCTGTCAAGTTGATCTTACTTGTTCCGTATGTGTTTACAAAAACACCCATAGGCTCTACAACTCCAATGGCATATGAAACTTGTACTAAGATCTCTGTAGCCACTCCTGCAGCCACCAGATTTTTAGCTATATGGCGAGTAGCATATGCAGCTGATCGGTCTACTTTACTAGGATCTTTTCCAGAGAAAGCCCCTCCACCGTGAGCACCTTTTCCTCCATAGGTGTCTACAATTATTTTACGACCTGTTAGCCCAGCATCACCATGAGGTCCTCCGATGACAAACTTACCTGTAGGGTTGATGTGGAATTTGATATCTTCTCCAAATAAATGTTGGATTTCAGGACCAAAAGTAGCTTTCACTCTTGGGATTAAAATATGAATGATGTCTGATTTGATTTTAGCTAACATCACTTCGTCCTCATCAAAATCATCATGTTGAGTAGAAACCACTATGGCATCAATTCGTTCTGGTTTATTGGTGTCAGAATATTGTAGCGTTACTTGAGCTTTAGCATCAGGACGCAAATATGAGATCTCTGACATTTCTCTTCTCAACGCAGCTAATTCTTTTAGTAACCGATGAGAAATTTCTAAAGCCAAAGGCATATAGTTTTCTGTTTCATTGGTTGCGTAGCCAAACATCATTCCTTGGTCACCAGCCCCTTGTTCTTCCTTACTGGCTCTATCAACTCCTTGATTGATATCTTGGGACTGCTCGTGGATCGCTGACAATACCCCACAAGAGTTACCATCAAACTGATATTCACCTTTGGTATACCCTATTTTGTTGATCGTATCACGCGCAATTTTTTGAACATCTAAGTAAGCTTTGGACTTGACTTCACCAGCTAAAACTACTTGTCCAGTGGTTACTAAAGTTTCACAAGCAACTTTAGAATCTTCATCATAAGCTAAAAAATGATCAATTAAAGCATCAGAAATTTGATCGGCAATTTTGTCTGGATGTCCCTCAGAAACGGACTCCGATGTAAATAAATATGACATATCTATTTTTTTTATTTAATAATTTGTTTGCTGAATTGCCTGGCAAGACTAAAGAAGTAAAAATATACTGCTTTAGCTCTTTGTTTTATACTGCTTAAGGTTGTTTGCAGTAAAAGAGGTGGCAATCAGTCAAATCTTTCCCCTTATTCAAGCGCAAAATTATAAAAAAGAAATTGATTACATCTTGATTCTTTTGTTTTTTTAAGTGATGACTACTCCATGTTGATTAAAATACATTTTTTATCTTTGTATTTCATATCAATAAAAAACAAGAAATTAAGATGAGTGATCACAAATTACCAACAGCTTCATTACATGCAGGGCACGATGTAGCAAATACACAAGGAACAAGAGCAGTGCCAATTTATCAATCTTCATCTTATGTGTTTAACAATACAGAGCATGCAGCTAATTTGTTTGGGTTGAAGGAATTAGGTTTTATTTACACAAGACTAAACAATCCAACAAATCAGGTGTTACAAGATCGTTTGGCAGCCATAGAAGGAGGAATAGGAGCAGTAGTTTTTGCTTCAGGGACTTCTGCAATTGCTACAGGATTAATGACACTGTTGAAAGCAGGAGACCACATTGTTGCCTCAAGTAGTTTATATGGAGGAACGTTTACATTGTTGAATGTAACATTACCAAGACTGGGTATTACCACTACATTTGTAGATGCTACCAAACCTGAGGAGTTTAAAGCAGCAGTACAAGACAATACAAGAGCATTTTTTGTAGAGTCTTTAGGAAATCCGAAATTAGATGTTCTAGATTTAGAGGCAATTTCGGAACAAGCCAAAGCAGCTGAGGTTCCTTTTATTGTCGATAATACCGTGGCTTCACCCGCTTTGTTAAACCCTATTAAGCATGGAGCCAATTTAGTGATTCATTCCCTTACAAAATATATTGGTGGGCAAGGAAATTCTTTAGGAGGAGCTATCATTGATGCAGGGACTTTTAATTGGGCGAATGGGAAATTCCCTGAATTTACAGAGCCATCAGCTGGTTACCATGGGTTGGTGTATCATGAGGCATTAGGGGCAGCAGCGTTTACTTTTAAATTGATTTTGGAAGGATTGCGTGATTTTGGTGCTGCACTCAGCCCAACAAATGCTTTTAATATTATTCAAGGTTTAGAAACCTTGTCTGTGAGAATAAAACAGCATAGCACCAATGCGTTAGCATTAGCTACTTGGTTAGAATCTAGAGAAGAGGTTGCATGGGTCAACTACCCAGGATTAAAATCAAGCAACTATTATGATATGGCTCAGAAATACCTGCCTAATGGTCAAAGTGGTTTGGTTACTTTTGGTTTAAAAGGAGGGTTTGATGCAGCTAAGAATTTTACAGATGCTACAAAGATATTTTCATTGTTGGCAAATATTGGGGATACCAAATCTTTAATCATTCACCCGGCTAGTACGACGCATCAACAGTTGACAGTTGAGCAACAAGCGGGAGCTGGAGTCTCACAAGATTTGATTCGATTATCGGTAGGTTTAGAAGATATAGAAGATTTAAAAGCTGATATTGTTCAAGCTTTTGAAAAAATATAGAAATGAAAATTACTAAGGTAAAAAAACCATCACTTTTTGTGATGGTTTTTTTTTGAGAATATCGTTATCATTAGATATAAAAAATAACCTTCTTGATTCAAATCAATTTTTTGTTAGGAATTGGGGGCCTAAATAATCATTTGTGAATTAAATTGGTTATCCACAATATAATTTATAACTTTGCATCAGCTCATTATTATATGAATTATGTTATCCTGAAAGGTAGAGGGAATAGACCCGTTGAAGCCTTAGCAACCCTTTTTAATAAAAAAGTAAAATTTGATAAAAAGAAGGTGCTACGTTCTACCAACCATTGTTGGATAGATAACCCAAGAGCAATTCTCTTACCAAAATCAAGATAACAGTTTATAACTTACCTTTTATTCCTCTTTGGAATAACGGTTTTGTACAATTGAGTTTTTTTTAAATGATATTTAGATTTTGAATAAAAGTATACAACATAGAACCTTAAAAGATTACACTACTTTGCTAGGGGTATATTATGCAAGTCTTGAACTTTCTTACGAAGTTTTCGGACAACCGTTGCATACAGCTCCTATTGTATTGGTCAATCATGCTTTAACAGGTAACTCTGATGTTGCAGGAGAACATACGGGTTGGTGGAAAGGTATTGTATCTAAAGGGAATCTTGTCAATACGGATACTTACACCATCATCTCCATTAATATACCCGGAAACGGATATGACAATAAACCTGAAAACTTAATAGAGGACTATAAAAGTTTTACCGCGAGAGATGTGGCTCATTTGTTTGGTATTTTATTAGAGGATTTAGGGGTTACCAAGTTACATGCAATTCTTGCAGGCTCCTTAGGAGGGGGAATCGCATGGGAGATGGCAGTATTGTTTCCAGATTTAGCGGATTATATTATCCCAATAGCATCTGATTGGAAAGCATCAGATTGGATTTTGGCGCACAACAAAGTTCAGGAACAAATTCTAACCAATTCAAAAAAACCAGTTCATGATGCGAGAATGATGGCAATGCTGTTTTACAGAACGGCGGCATCATTTAAAGAGAAATTCAGTAGGACTCAGAATGAAGCCTTAGGGATATCAAACGTAGAAAGCTGGTTGTTACATCATGGTTATAAATTAGAACAAAGATTTGAATTGAAAGCTTATCAAATGGTAAATCACCTGTTAAGCACTTTGGATATTACTTCAGAAAGAGGAACGTTTGAAGAAGTAGCAAAGCAGATCAAAGCAAAGATTATTCAGGTAGGGATAGATTCTGATTTCTTTTTTGTGCCAGAAGAAAATAGAGAAACCCAAAAAGTTCTAGAACAAGCTGGTATTGATTCTGTGTACAAAGAAATAAATTCTATTCATGGACATGATGGCTTTTTGGTAGAAGATGAGCAGTTAAAAGATTTATTAAAAGACGTATTTTAATGTATTGTTTACGGATTGAAATGTTTGTCAAATTTTAGACAGATAGTTTTAATTTAACAAATAAACCTCAAAAGATGAAAGTATTAAAATTTGGAGGAAAGTCATTGGCTAACGGAGATGGAATAAAAAGTGTTATTTCTATCCTTCTCAATAAAATAAAAAATAAACAGCAAATTATCGTAGTTGTTTCTGCTAGAGGAACAGCTACCGATGATTTATTTGAGCTTTTAGAATGTGCTAAAAAAGGCGAAGATTACAAGTCGTCTTTTGAGGATTTTAAAAAAAATCAAATAGCGCCTTTTGCTTCTATTGATTTTTCAGAAGAATTTTCTTTTTTAGAGAAGATTTTCGAAGGGGTTAGTTTGTTGGGAGATTACAGTTTGAAAATAAAAGATTTAGTCACCTCTTACGGGGAATTAATGGCTGGGAAATTAATGACGGTATTGTTACAAGACCATGGCTTAAACGCTCAGTATACAGATTCTAGAAAATTATTTAAGACGGATAATGTTTATGGTGAAGCTAATTTGTTAGATGAAATTACAGAAGAGAACACCAAAAAATATTTTAGAGAAGTAGATTTGTCAGTGGTGGTTCCAGTGGTTACAGGTTTTGTTGGGTCAAGTCTAGACGGTGAGACCACCACTATAGGACACAATGGTAGTAATTATTCTGCTTCTTTGATTGCGGGGTTTTTAAATGCAGACGAGTTAGAAAATTACACAATTGTTGATGGGAT
>NZ_JBDNAI010000058.1:0-2807 GCF_039768515.1 Wenyingzhuangia sp. | reverse complement strand
TCATCTCTTTGTTTTTAACACAACCGAAGGCGTATATCTATTCATGGCTCAGGAGCATTGTACTGCATGGCTAGAGGAACAACTTGATACCTATCTTCAAGAAAAGGTTTCTGGCACCTATCTCTTACACAATCATTCAAATCACCTCCACTTTTTCACAGAGGAAGTAGGGCAGATACTTCAAGATGACAACAGTAGCAGCTTCGTATGGAAAAATTTCATCAGTAGTTTTCTCGGACAACTCGATCCTTTTGTAGGAGATTCGACTGCAATCGCTACCCTTTTTAAAACATTTGTAGAAATAGTTAAGCTAAAGGGGACTGCTGCCCAGCTGGATTACCTTAAGCGTAAAATGAATTTACTTCGAGAAAGGGTTGATTTAGGCGATTTATTGGAGAAATAAACGCTTTATTTTTTAGCTTTAAATTCATTAGATTAATGGGAAAGTCATAGACACGCATCGTTAATTAGAGCATTAATTGATCTTAGATAGAACGTAAAACATAAGCTGCCTAAGTTAGATTTATCCCTCTAGGAAAAAAACTTAGATGAGATTGTCTATCCAGGAATGTAATAAAAATTCAACTCCTCCACTTAAAGTGGTTTTGATTTATTCAAATTCATTGCCGTTTCAATGAGCGCTAAATGTGAGTAGGCTTGAGGGAAATTCCCGAGGAGTTCTTTTGTTTTAAAATCCAAGTCTTCGCTAAAAAGCCCAAGGTGGTTGCTGTAGGAGAGCAATTTATCAAATAACTCTTTCGCTTTTCCCCTTTCGCCAATTTTATTTAAAGCGTCGATAAACCAAAATGTACACACTGTAAATGACGAGCTTGGTAAACCAAAATCATCTTCATTTTTATATCGATACAAAAGACCGTCATTAGACAATTCTTCCTCTATCGCGTGAACAGTACTAATATACATAGGGTCATTTGCTTCAATAAATCCATAGGGCTCCATGAGTAAAATAGAGGCATCTAAATCGTTTGAATTGTAGGATTGTGTAAAGGATTTTTTTTGGTCATTCCATCCATGCTGAAGTATGTCTTGTTTTATTTCATCCCTTAAAACAGTCCATTTTGATGTTTTTTTATCTTTATTAAAAAGCTGCGCTACTTTAATAGCCCTATCCATTGCTACCCAACACAACACTTTTGAAAAAGTAAAATGTTGATCTTCTCCTCTAAATTCCCAAATACCTTTATCTGGATAAGTCCATCTTTCATTGATTACCCAGGCTACATTTTTTGTGATTGACCACAATTGTTCATGAAGGTCTTTATCGTCTGTGAATAATTTAATCTCGGTGTAAATAATATCCATAAGCACCCCATAAATATCATTTTGCTTTTGACTAAATGCTGCATTACCCACCCGGACTGGTGTAGAGTTTTTATAGCCCGCAAGATGATCTAGCTGCTTTTCCTTCAGCTCTTTTTCACCATTAATCCCATACATAATTTGAAATTTATCCCCTTTATCGGGAATTAAATCGATGATGTACTCTAAATATTTTTTAATGACATTCTTGTGCCCCAGTTCATGCACAACCCTTATGACCATAGAAGCATCTCTAATCCAGCAGAAACGATAATCCCAATTCCTAACCTCCCCTATCGTTTCTGGAATAGAGGTTGTCGCTGCTGCAAGTATTGCGCCGGTCTTTTCATAGGTGAGTAATTTAAGCGTCATTGCGCTTCTTATTATTTCATCCTCATACTCAGAAAAAGAAGGGGTAACAGAACACCAATTTATCCAATAGATATTGGTTCTGTTAAGCATTGAAAAAACCTCATTCAGCTTAGGAGGAATGATTTTTTCATTGTAGCAAATTAAACAATATCCATCGGATACTAAATCAATTTCCAAGCCATCAACAATAGATGATTGATCAAAATCGGTGTATAGATATAAACTGTCATAATTGGCTTCTTGCGAAATACTAACGATAAAATCATCTTTGATTAACGTCTCTGTTTTACAACTCGAATACTCTAGCCTAGGGTCGTATTTAATTTTAAATGTAGGTTTTCCAGAAACTAACTTAAAATATCTAATCACCTCGGCAGGGGAATGATAACTATTGTCTTTTTTTAAATACCTTGGCATAAAATCGTGAACCTCAAAAATGTTCACGCCATCAGAAAATACAGTAACCAGTATACATGTTTTAGGAATATATTGCTGTTCGATCGTGTAATTTTCTCCACAGACAATTTCAAAACTCCCTCCATTGGCATCATCCAGAATTTTCGCAAAAACAGAGGGGGAATCAAATTCAGGTAAACAGCACCAATGTATTGAACCTGTTTTAGAAATTAGCGCCGAGGAATGACAATTTCCAATTATTCCGAGTTCTAAATTATTTGAATCAAGCATGAATTACTTCTTTATTGAATTTGAAATTAGCTTTTTAAATTTTGTTGTACTCCAACCATGAGAACGATCCAAAAAATGAATTGGACTATTTAAATCGTCTCCCGTAAAGGGTTGATTTATATAATCATCTCCCAGAAAACGAATAGCAAACTTTTCCTTTTTTAAAATTTCATACAGTTCCGACTCGTAGGAATAGACCATTATCTCATCTATATATCGAATGGACAATAACTGTTCAGTTCTTTCTTCTATAGATAAAATTGGAGGTAGTTTGTGACTTCTTTCAATAGAAGGGTCAGAATGGAGGAGAACACATAAAGCATCACAAACTTCGCTACATTCTTTAAACATTTTAATATACCCTGGGTGTAATACATCAAAGTTACCAGCAATAACACCTCTACTTACCTTTTTTTCCTCCTTCATTT
>NZ_JBDNAI010000057.1:0-8469 GCF_039768515.1 Wenyingzhuangia sp. | reverse complement strand
TCCATTTTTTTGATAAACTGCTTTGTTTTGTGGATTTAATTTTGACAAAAAAACAATCAACTCTTTTGTGATTTTTTTCCAATTGTCAATAGAAAACCAAATGTGTGGATCATGAGCACTTACAAACGCTTCTGAATTGATGATTTGTTTCTCAGTTAACAAACCCCCTAAAGCAACTGTTTCTCTCCCTATCTGATTCATCTTTTCAAAGACATCGACCAGTTTTCCTTCTAAATGCAATCCGTTGTAAACAATCAAATCTGCTTGTGTTAGCTTGGCCACATCACCCTCCGAAGCTTTGTACAAATGAGGATCTACTCCTGGACCCATAATCCCTTTGACCTCAATAGCCTCTCCTCCTATGTTTTGGAGCAAATCGGTTATCATCGTGGTTGTCGTAACTACTGTAAATTTTGAGTTCTTCTGTTTGTTTCTTGGCTTACAGGCAAACAAACAAAACAATAAAACGACTGAAATCTTTAATTTACTCATTGCTTTTAATTGTTTTGTTTGACGTATAGATTGCTAGAAATTTGCTGAGATATTGAGATTTTTTCTCCCTCAATACTCAACAACATAGAATGGTCAAAACTCTCTTTGTGAAGCACTTCAACTTCTGCGCCTAACTTAATATTTGCATTGTCTAAATACTTTAAAAACGCACTCGAACTATCTTTGACTCCAACGATTTTACTTCTTTCATTTTCCCTTAAAGAAGACAACACTACGATGTTTCTTTTGATAAAGTTTCCATCTTTGTCGGGAATGGGATCTCCATGAGGATCATATCTAGGAAACTCTAAAAAAGCATCCAATCTATCTATTAATTTTCTAGACCTCACATGCTCTAATTGTTCTGCAACTTCATGCACTTCATCCCACTGGAACCCTAAATGACGAACCATAAAGACTTCCCAAAGCCTATGTTTTCGAATCACGTGAACCGCAATATCTTTTCCTTGAACAGTTAAAGAGACGCCTTGATACTTTACATAATCCACCAAATCTTTATCTGCCAATTTCTTCACCATATCGGTAACGGACGAAGCTTTCGTTTGTAGCTGTTCTGCTATTTTATTGGTACTCACCGCTTTGTTACTCACAACATATAAACTATGAATAGCTTTGAGGTAATTTTCTTCTGTTTGTGACAAGTCAAATTTCATTGTTACAAATATATGAATTTAAATTACATATTTGTATAAAATTATTTTTAGGCTAGTCTAAAAATTTGTGTAAGTTTGCAAAAAAACTAAAGTCCATGAGACGCCTTATTACCATTGGTTTACTTTTAATTTCACCATTTACATACGCCCAACAATATTTTATTGAAGGCAAAATAGAATCCAATGGAAATCCCGTTATAGCCAACATCACACTCAAAGAAAACAACAAGACAGTGAGTACTGATTTTAATGGTGAGTACTCTCTAAAGGCTCCTCATGGTACTTACACTATTCTGATTACCGCTATTGGGTATAAGAACCATGAAACTACGCTAGCACTGTCCAAAAACGAAATCTTAAATGTTGAAGTCAAAGAGGATATATTAGGTCTGGACAAAGTAGTTGTTACAGCAACGAGAGGTTATCTAAATAGAAAGAAGGCTCCTGTTATCGTTACTGTTACAGATGCCAAAATTCTTGAAGCTACCCAAGCGGTTAGCTTATCGGAAGGATTAAACTTCCAACCTGGATTGAGACTAGAAACCAATTGTCAAAATTGTGGTACCTCAGAAGTAAAAATGAATGGATTGGGGGGATCTTACACTCAAATTTTAATTGATAGTAGACCTATTTTCAGTGCTTTAAATAGTGTGTATGGGCTAGACCAAATTCCTGCCAATATCATCAAACAAATAGAAGTGGTCCGTGGTGGGGGTTCTGCTTTGTATGGTTCTAATGCTATTGCCGGTACAATCAACATCATCACAAAAGATCCCTCAGAAAATAGCTTTACCGTGGGGAGTAATTTGGCATTAATTGATGGAAAAACACAAGACCAAACCATCACTTTTAATGGAACGGTTGTCGATGAATCACTAAACACAGGCATCGCTTTGTTTGGAATGAAACGCAAACGTGGAGGATATGATGCTGATGAGGATGGATTTACCGAAATCACAGCCATGGAAAATATTTCTTTTGGTTTGAAAGCTTTTAAAAGGCCAGGCGATAGAAAAAAAATAACAGCAGAATTTAACACCAATCAAGAATACCGAAGAGGAGGAAACGAACTCAGCGCATTGCCTTTCCTGGCAGATGTCTCCGAACAAATAAGATCAAGTGTTGTTTCTGGTGGATTGACTTATGAATATTTGAGTGCTGACAAAAAAAACAATTATGCTACATATGCCTCAACTTCTTTCTCAAAAAACAAAAACTTTTATGGAGGACTCGCAGGAAACGAACCTACCGAAAAACAAATCAATGAAAGCATCAAAGGATATGGTAAATCAAATGACATCACTTTAGTAACCGGAACACAATTTGCTCATAAATTTGATGATTTCTTAAACCATACTGGAACTTTAACAACAGGGATAGAGTACAAATACAATAGCATAGATGATCGCAAAGAAAATCCAAATTTTGAACCCATCATACAAACAACACACCTCCTTGGAATTTATGCACAACAAGAATGGGTCATCAACGAAAGACTGAGGGTTTTGGGTGGAATTAGAGGAGACATCCATAATTTAGCAGAAGAGTTTTTGGTCCTAAACCCAAGAGTAAATATACTTTATAGCCTCCATAAGAATTTAAGATGGCGAACCAGCTATGCCAAAGGATTTAGAGCACCACAAATTTATGGTGAAGATGTACATGCCAAATTAGCCGCAAGTGAAATCAGTAGGGTTAGAAATGCAGAGGAACTGGTCTCAGAAACTTCTCATAGTTTTTTAACATCATTGGACTGGACCAAAGAATTGGTAAACGGTGATTTCTTTTTGGTTACAGAATTGTTCTACACCAAATTAAACAATGCCTTTGCCTTAACACAAGGAACAGAAACCGCTGAGGATTCAGGAATTTTTGAATGGGTAAGAAGCAATTCTTCAGGAGCAGAAGTCTATGGCGTGAATCTAGAAGCAAAATACGCACCCAATCCAAAATGGCTACTACAAACTGGGACTACCTTACAGCGCGCACTGTACCGTAACCCAATAGAATGGTCTGAAGAAGAAAAAGACCAAGCCACCAGAGCATTTAACAAAACACCTAATATATATGCCAATTTTGTAGCTACCTATGCACCCATCAAAGCATTTCAAAATCATCTTTCTGGCGTATATACAGGAACCATGTACGTTCAGCATTTGTCTGGTTATATTGCTAAAGACACTTTAGAAAAATCTCCTGCTTTTTTTGAACTGAACTGGAAGAGTTCCTATCAATTTGATGTCGATGAAAACAAACACTCCTATTTTGAAGTGTCATGTGGTATGCAAAACCTATTCAATGCCTATCAAAGTAATTTTGACCAAGGAACCGATAGAGATGTTTCCTATATCTATGGCCCTCAAAGACCTAGGACATTCTTTTTGGGATTAAAGTTTGGGCTCTAACCACTAAACAAGCAAATTCATTGAACTTCTGCCTTGAAAAGAGCTAAATATGTGTTGTCAACATGCACATAGTTTGACCTCAATACTTATAGAGATATAAAACCACATAGGACAAACACAAAAAAGTCCCTAAAACACTGATCCTTTGGTTCAAAAACACACAAAAGTGTATTGTTTATTTAAATTGATTACAGGCTAACTAAAAATTCTTCTTTCGTGTTTTTAACATTGATAAATTTGTATTTTAGCTATAAATTAAATCATAAAACCCATACCCAAAATGGCAAAAGAGACGAACGAAAAAGATGCAAAGTTAAAAGCACTACAGCTAACGCTAGACAAATTAGACAAAACCTATGGTAAAGGTGCTGTCATGAAAATGGGCGAAATGGCTACTCAAGATTTAGAAGTAATTCCTTCTGGGTCTTTAGGTATTGACCTAGCCTTGGGTGTAGGTGGATATCCAAAAGGACGTGTCATTGAAATTTACGGACCAGAATCTTCTGGTAAAACTACTTTGACACTGCACGCAATTGCTGAAGCTCAAAAAGCTGGAGGTATTGCTGCGTTTATTGATGCCGAACATGCTTTTGATCGTTTTTACGCTGAGAACTTAGGGGTAGATATCGACAACCTGATCATCTCGCAACCCGATCACGGGGAACAAGCTTTAGAAATTGCAGAAAATCTTATTCGCTCTGGTGCTATTGATATTGTTGTGATTGACTCTGTTGCGGCATTAACGCCAAAAAGCGAAATAGAAGGAGAAATGGGAGACTCTAAAATGGGACTTCATGCTCGATTGATGTCTCAAGCATTGAGAAAATTAACAGGAACAATCAGCAAAACCAATTGTACAGTTATATTCATCAACCAATTACGTGAAAAAATTGGTGTAATGTTTGGAAACCCTGAAACGACTACTGGAGGAAATGCACTGAAATTTTACGCTTCTGTTCGTATAGACATCAGAAGAAGAACGCAATTAAAAGATGGCGACCAAGTTATTGGTAACGCTACCAAAGTAAAAATTGTTAAAAACAAGGTTGCCCCTCCATTTCAACAAGCTGAATTTGATATTATGTATGGAGAAGGGATTTCAAAAGTCGGTGAAATTTTAGACATCGGGGTGAACTATGGAATCATCAAAAAAAGTGGTTCTTGGTTTAGCTACGGAGAAACCAAATTGGGTCAAGGTAGAGATGCTGTAAAAGCATTGATTAAAGACAATCCTGAATTGGCAGAAGAACTAGAAGCTAAAATCATTGATGCCATTAAGAATCCTGAAGGAGAGGAATAAAACTATCCTTTGGTCACAAAAAAAAGCCTCTGAATGTTCTCAGAGGCTTTTTTTTGTAATTGATACTGTTGAAACAAAATTTTATTATTTGTTCTTGTCTTCTAGTTCTAATTTCTCTGCAAAATACTCGCAAAAATCTCTCATCGTTGCAGACATTTTTTCGTCGTTGGTTGCTCTTTCAAAAGTATCGGCCATTTGCACCAAAGTCTGATGGAAAAAAATCTTCATCTCGTCTACAGGCATTTTTTTAGTCCACAAAGGCAAGTATAAACTTTCTTTTTGCTTTGCATCCCATACAGAAATTAATGTTGCTTTGGATTCATCTTTTGTTATGGCTCCATCAGTTGCGGACCAATGAATGGTTTCAGGAATTTTATTTTCGTCTAAACCTATTTCGAACTCTATCTTTGAGGTATTTGATACTGCCATTGTCTTCTGTTTTGGAGTACAAAGATACAGAATTTGTTTTCTTTTGATTAGTTGTTAGGCCTTCTGTTTTAAAAAGATAAAACCACGAACTACCATAAAAGATTTTAGCACCAAAACTTAGTGCTTTCTGGGTTTATATCCCGAAGCGTTTAAAAGGGACTGCGCTTCGAGACCCAAGAGGGTTTTCACGTCAACCTGATTGTTTTTCATGTACGCTCTAACCAACTGCAAACCTGTATATTTGCCAATAGCTCCTGGAGAATCTCTATCCATGGGAGTATAAAATTTAGAAAATGGTGCTATATCTAAAAATCTTTGCCTCAATTGATTCGTGTTTGCGTAAAGCATTTCATTTTTAATAAAATATGCCCACACCTCAAACTCATTTGCTTGCGCCCAGGCTAGTTTTTTGGGACTATATCCTAGTTTGATTTCATCCCCTACTTCTGGTAAAAACAAGTCTAATAAATATGCTTTTTTTCCTTCAAAAATCATTTGTCCTAAAAAAGTACGATCTCTGGTTTCGGGGTATTGAGTATCGATTATTTTTTTGGCAATCGCTGTAGTCATGTGCTCAGGAGTGAAATTTTCTGATAGATATTTTGCATATCTACCATAGACTTCGTGCTGCTTTCCCAAAAACATATCCAAGGAAATCAACAACAAATCCTCTGCATACAATACTTGATTTTGGTAAGAAACCCCCGTGATATCAGTAACGACAATTGGCGCTTTAAAATCATTGAAATAATACTTGATGTGTTTGAATAAATATTCAATTTCTTTCTGCTTCGGCTCGAAGTCTTTGTATACTTTACAAACCTCTTTATATAAAAATTGCTGAGTACTGTCTTTCATTCTTTCCAAAACCAATTCGTCAGACATCCCCTCAGGAAACATATACGGATAGTCGGTCTTTAAGGTAGGTAAATCTTGAGCCGAAGCTGTAAACAAGGCACCATGAAACAAGGCAAACGCCGAATTGATTTTTACCTTGTTGATCTCTTCCTCTTTCTTATGGGCTTGAGAACAAGACAGCACCATAAAAAACAATAGAGATAAGACACACCACTTTTTCATGCTGTAAAATATTTTAAGTAAATTTGTAATCACCTCAACAAAAATAACAAATAAGAAATATGAAAACTCAAAAGATTGCAGAACATATTATTGAGTGGTTAAAAACCTATGCCTCCAAAGCGGGTGTCAAAGGATTTGTCGTTGGGGTTTCTGGCGGTATAGATTCAGCCGTAACGTCAACACTATGTGCCCTAACGGGTCTCCCAACCATTTGTGTAGAAATGCCAATCCATCAACACCCTGACCAAGTCAACAGAGCTCAAGAACACATTGCTCAATTGTCAAAACGCTTTGAACATGTTTCTGGTCAACGAGTAGACTTGACCCAAAGTTTTGATGTTTTTAAGGAAACCGTACCGAATACTGATAACGATTTTTTATTGAACCTAACGCTAGCCAATACCCGTGCAAGGCTAAGAATGACTACGCTGTACTACATTGCTGGAATCAATAGCAGTTTGGTTGCAGGAACAGGAAACAAAGTAGAAGATTTCGGGGTAGGGTTTTATACTAAATATGGAGATGGTGGTGTGGACTTGAGTCCAATTGCTGATTTGATGAAAAGTGAAGTTTTTGCTTTGGGAGCTTATTTGGACGTACCTGCTGCAATTCAGAATGCTGCCCCTACCGACGGTCTATTTGGAGATAGCCGAACGGACGAAGATCAATTGGGAGCCAGCTATGATGAACTGGAATGGGCAATGAAACAAAAGGAAGAAGGAAAAAATGAAGATCATTTTACCGCTAGAGAAAAAGAAGTGTTTTTGATCTACAGCAAATTGAATGGTGCCAACCAACACAAAATGAATCCTATTCCTGTTTGTGAAATTCCTAAACAATGGAAAAGCTAACTTTGGACACAATTTCTATAGACGACACAAAACAAAATCATGAACACTAGCTTAGGCCTCTCGTCTCTAAATTAAAAACCAACTCCTCTATAAAACAATACGTTTACTTTCGTGTTTTTGAGTCAAAAAAGATTATTTGAGATAAAATTCAGATTATCAGAGGAATTTGGGCTAAGTTTCATTCTCTATTTAATATCTTTGTAGCCTATTATTATAATTTACATAGATGGCAGATAGTTTCGAAAAAAAAGAAAGAGAAAAGAAAAAAGCAAAAAAACGTAGAGACAAAGCACTACGCAAAGAACAACTCAAAGAGTCCGGAGTAAAAACTGCGGAATTTATGTATATGGGAGCTGATGGACAGTTGACTACTGAAAAACCAGACCCAACTATTGAAAAAGAAGAAATTTCATTAGACCAAATTCATATCAGTACTCCTAAAAAAGAAGACCTAGAACAAGAGGATCCCGTTAAAATTGGAATTGTAAACCACTTTAACAACGATAAAGGATATGGATTTATTGATCAAAAAGAAACAGGAAATAGCTTTTTTGTTCATATCAATAATGTAGAAGGGAGCATCAAAGAAGGAAACAAAGTTTCTTTTGAAACAGAAAAAGGACCTAAAGGTTTGGTTGCGGTTAAAGTAAAACTGTTTATCGCCTAAATCGAATACTTCATAGATTTAAAAACCTCAACAAATTGAAAAAAAATTTGTTGAGGTTTTCTTTTTTAACACAAACAGTTATCGTTTCCAAGTGCCGCCATATCTGTATTTATTGTTGTCTTTCTTGACCTTTAACAAACATGCTTCACACACAAACACCCATTCTTTGGGGTTTTTGTATTGAATTCTATACATGGTAGGAAAATCTACATCACAAACCTTACAATATTTGATTCTTGTCTTCATGGGTTTCTTCATTTTAAATCGTGGTGAATTTTTATGTTTTTACACATAGGAAACTACTCTCTTTTAAAACACGTACGAATGTAGCAGAAAAAATGGGAACGACAACAATCAAAAAATATTTCCAACGCTGTAGCTACTGTGCCTTTAACGCTTTGTATATGGTGTCTTAGCATAGCTAGAATACACTGCACTATATTCCGTATTGTATGCCATTTTTATTTTACGGATTTCGTTTTGTTCGGCCCAGTCTTTGGCTGTATTTATGGTGTATCTGTCAATTTGGTTTAGCAAATCGTAAAGATTTTGGTCAGACAAAGGCTGAATG
>NZ_JBDNAI010000056.1:0-3371 GCF_039768515.1 Wenyingzhuangia sp. | reverse complement strand
TCAAAAGAAAGCAATGTAGAACCAAGATCATGCCAACAGCAACAAACAAAACTATGTTTGATTTGATCAAACGTGGGGAAAAGTGGCTTAGAGAAAATACATTTAAAAACCCAATCCTAAAATGGGAAACTAAAGTTTGGGGAGAAATTCCTGCTGACTTTGGTAGAAAATAAGTTTTCTAAGTAGGCGCTTGTCATGTGTTACATCAAAGAGGGATAGCCTCCACGGTGAACTTCTGTGAAATTGAAATCGGTTTCCTCTTCTAATTTGCTTATTTTTGCTTCAGATTGAATACTATGAAATCATTTGATTTTTTAACGGTCAATACCCATAACTTTGAGGAACAAGCACTTGCCGTTTTTCAATATCAAGCAGCACGCTGTCAAGTTTACAAGGACTTTCTGAGGTTCCTAAACATCAATCCTAAAAAAATAACTGCTGTTCAAGACATCCCTTTTCTTCCTATTCAATTTTTTAAAAGCCATGCCATTGTAAGCAACCAAAAACCCATTGAAGAAACTTTTTTGAGTAGTGGAACAACAGGCATGCGCCAAAGCAAACATCTTGTTACTGACGTTACTCTCTACGAAAAAAGCTATTTGAATACTTTTGAAAATTTTTATGGAAACATCAAGGAATATACTGTTTTAGCCCTACTTCCCTCTTACTTAGAGCGTAACGGCTCTTCGTTGATCTACATGATTAAAGACCTCATTGACAAATCTGAAAATCCTGATAGTGGTTTTTATATGCACAATCATCAAGAACTTTTTGACCAGCTACTGGAGCAAGAAAGAAAGCAGAAAAAAACACTCTTGGTTGGTGTGTCTTTTGCTTTACTAGACTTTATCGAAAAACACCCTTGTTCTTTAAAATATACGATTGTTATGGAGACTGGTGGTATGAAAGGCAAGCGTAAAGAAATGATTCGTGAAGAACTCCACGCCGAACTTAAAAAAGGTTTTGGCACGACACATATACACTCAGAATATGGAATGACTGAGTTGCTCAGTCAAGCTTACTACACAGATACTCAAAAATTTAACTGCCCGCCTTGGATGAAAATCTTAATTCGAGACACCGAAGATGCCTTGTCTTTATTGCCAAACGAAAAAAGTGGCGGAATCAACGTTATTGATTTGGCAAATATCAACTCCTGCTCTTTTGTTGCAACTCAAGACTTGGGTAAAACCTATTCAGATGGAACTTTTGATGTTTTGGGTAGGTTTGACAATTCTGACCTAAGAGGTTGTAACCTTCTAATACAATAACCTTACTCTGTAAGGCTCTGATTTTTTTGCGACTAAAGAATTAAATATTATTGATGATGAACAGATTTGCCATTTTCATTGCTCTGTGCTTGAGCACTACAGTATACTCACAAAAAAAAGACTTTAACCTCGACAAAGGATTTGTCGCCAAAGGCTATGATGTCATTTCCTACTTTGAAAATAAAGCTGAGGAAGGAAAAAAAGAATTTAGCACTACTTATGAAGGGGCAACTTTTAAGTTTGTAAACCGAAAACACCTAGAAACGTTTAAAAAAAACCCTAAAGATTATCTCCCTCAGTATGGAGGTTGGTGTGCCTACGCCCTTGGTGCAAACAACACTAAATATGACATCAATCCCAAGACATTCGAAATTAGAGCGGGAAGATTATATCTTTTTTACAATGCTTGGGGAACAAATACTTTAGAAAAGTGGCTTGAAGAAAATCCTGAAAAACTAAAAAAAGAAGCGGATCTAAACTGGGAATCTTATCAATAGATTCAAGTCATAAAAAAAGCCTTTCACACAAGGAAAGGCTTTTTTATGATTTAGAATGGAACGCTTAAACGAAGCGCACCAAATAATAATTCTTTTTCCCTCTTTGCAACAAAACGTATTTGTCTGCAATCAAGTCTGCCTTAGTTATTTTAAAGTCTTCCTTTACTTTTTCTTTATTCACAGAAACTGCATTCTCTTTTAATGCTCGTCTAGCGTCAGAATTAGAATTCAAAAAATTGGTCTTTGCGGCTAAAGCACCAATCATATCTACTCCTTCTGACAACTCTTCTTGACTAAGCTCTGCTTGTGGTACGCCATCAAATACATCTAAAAACGTTTGTTCGTCCAAAGATTTCAAATCACTCGCTGTTGATTTTCCAAACAAAATATTAGACGCTTTTACTGCATTGTCTAAATCTTCTTGTGCATGTACCATCACTGTTACTTCTTCGGCCAATCTTTTCTGTAACAAACGTAAATGTGGTGCTTCCTTGTGTTCTGCAATCAAGTCTTCAATGTCTTGTTGGTTTAAAAAAGTGAATTTTTTAATAAAATTTTCAGAATCTTCATCTGAGGAATTCAACCAATATTGATAAAACTTATACGCTGATGTTCTATTTTGGTCTAGCCAAATATTCCCTCCTTCAGATTTTCCAAATTTGGTACCATCGGCTTTGGTGATCAATGGGCATGTCATTGCATAAGCTTTTCCTTGTGCCTTTCTTCTTACCAATTCAGTTCCTGTAGTGATATTTCCCCACTGGTCAGAACCTCCCATTTGTAGCTTACAATTCTTGTTTTCGTACAAGTGTAAAAAATCATACCCTTGAAACAATTGATAGGTAAACTCTGTAAAACTCATCCCTTCTACTCCTTCTCCTGAGATGCGTTTTTTCACAGACTCTTTAGCCATCATATAGTTCACTGTCAAATGCTTTCCAATGTCTCGAACAAAATCTATCAATGAAAAAGTTTTCATCCAATCGTAGTTGTTCACCAGCTCGGCTGCATTCTTTGCGTCTGAATTAAAATCTAAGAAGCGTTCCAGCTGGCTTTTTACGCCCGAGATGTTCTTTGCCAACGTTTCTTCGTCTAACAAATTACGCTCTGCAGATTTTCCTGATGGGTCTCCAATCATTCCTGTTGCACCACCAATCAAAGCGATTGGTTTGTGACCCGCTTTTTGAAAATGCATCAACACAATAATCGGAATCAAACTTCCAATGTGCAAAGAATCTGCTGTTGGATCAAACCCTATGTATCCAGAAGTCATTTCCTCTAGCAATTGCTCTTCTGTTCCTGGCATGATATCATGCACCAATCCTCTCCACTTTAACTCTTCTACAAAATTGTAAGTCATCACTAAAAAATTTTCAGCAAAGATACTTTTTCAATTTACAATTTACAATGAACCGATTGCAAATTTCTCCCTCTTGGTAAAGCCGTTTGCATAGTCTCTATAAGCCTTAAACCATAAACGCTATCACAAGAACGCAAGTCCGCCATAAAAAACAAAACACCTTAGGCCTAAGCTCTTACCTTACGATTATCTTTTTGGTGACTCCTCCTTTATTGGTTTCCACACGTACCAAGTACATGCCTG
>NZ_JBDNAI010000055.1:0-4562 GCF_039768515.1 Wenyingzhuangia sp. | reverse complement strand
TTAACGTGTGTGCTTTAGTGATTAAATAAATAGATTTTCTATTCTAAACCCTTTTTTCGTTAGTTCCCTTTTTCTATATTTGATTGCTAGACCAATTATGACTGTTGAACACAAACAATGAAAAAAAATTTCGCACTAATCGGAGCTGCTGGATACATCGCTCCTAGACATTTAAAAGCTATTAAGGAGACAGGAAACGATCTAGTTGCGGCTCTGGATAAAAATGATAGTGTGGGGGTGATTGATTCCTATTTTCCCGAAGCTTCTTTTTTTGTTGAATTTGAAAGATTTGATAGGCATATAGAAAAATTGAAAAGAGAGCAGGGGGTTCAGTTGGATTATGTCAGTATTTGTACGCCAAATTATTTACACGATGCGCATATAAGAATGGCATTAAGATCTGGAGCTAACGCTATCTGTGAAAAGCCGATAGTGCTAAATCCCTGGAACATAGATGCTTTACAGTCTATTGAAAAAGAAACGGGTCAAAAGATATTTACCATTTTACAGTTGCGTCATCACCAAGCAATCCTAGATCTAAAAAACAAAGTAGCGTCTTCTCCGAAAGGTAAAGTCTATGATGTTGATTTGACTTATTTGACTTCAAGAGGAAAGTGGTATTATACTTCTTGGAAAGGAGATGAATCAAAATCTGGAGGTATTGCTTCCAATATTGGTGTACATTTTTTTGATATGCTGGGTTGGGTTTTTGGAGATTTGAAAGAGAATTTAGTCTATGAGCACACACATGATAGGGCTTCTGGATATTTGGTTTTTGAAAAAGCAAGAGTCAAGTGGTTTTTGTCTATAAACTACGATTTAATTCCAGAGGAAATCAAAAGAAAAGGGCAGAGAACCTATAGATCTATTACCGTTGATGGAGATGAGATTGAATTTAGTGGAGGGTTCACAGAGTTGCATACTGAAAGTTATAAAAGTATTTTGTCTGGAAAAGGTTTTGGTTTACAAGATGCTAAAAAGTCAATAGAGATCGTACATCAAATTCGAAATTCAGAAAATTCTATTCCGAATAAGGATAGTGTTCATGATTTGTTTTACAAACCTAAAGCTACTCATCCTTTTAGATAGTAATAACTGGTTTTTTGACTCATTGGGGGATTTCAAATGATAATGTTTTCTTTCTTGTTATAAATCCTTATCAAAATAAATAAATTATGAAAATAGCAATTATAGGATTAGGATATGTTGGGTTACCTTTGGCAAGACTATTTTCAGAAAAGTATGCTACTGTAGGTTTTGATGTCAGTGAAAATAGGATTTCAGACTTGAAAAAAGGAGTAGATTCTACTTTAGAAATAACGGAAGAAGAGTTAAATAAAGTATTGGTTTCCTCTATTCATACTACTCGAGGTCTTTTTTGTACTTCAGATGTCGAAGATTTATCAACTTGTAATTTTTATATTGTTACAGTACCTACTCCGGTAGATAAAAATAATAGACCTGTTTTGACACCCCTTATTAAAGCGAGTGAGACGATAGGTTCTGTGTTGAAAAAAGGAGATGTAGTCGTTTATGAATCGACGGTCTATCCAGGGGCTACTGAAGGGGATTGCGTGCCTGTTTTAGAGAATAGATCAGGGCTAATATTTAATCAAGATTTTTTCGTGGGTTATTCCCCTGAGAGAATCAATCCAGGAGATAAGTTGCATACCGTAGATAAAATAATGAAAGTAGTCTCAGGATCTACACAAGAGGTTGGGGTCAAAATTGATCAGGTTTATAAGTCGGTTATCACTGCTGGAACTCATTTGGCTCCTAGCATAAAAGTAGCAGAAGCTGCCAAAGTAATTGAAAATTCTCAAAGAGATATCAATATTGCATTTGTAAATGAACTCTCTAAAATATTTAACTTGATGGATATTGATACTGGAGATGTTTTAAAGGCTGCAAGGACCAAGTGGAATTTCATGCCTTTTAAGCCAGGTTTGGTTGGAGGACATTGTATAGGTGTTGATCCCTATTATCTAGCTCAAAAAGCTCAGGAGTTTGGTTATCTTCCAGAAATTATACTAGCAGGGAGAAGGATGAATGATAGTATGGGTAGCTATGTAGCCTCTCAGGTGGCCAAATTGATGATACAGAGAGACACAAAGATTAAAGGCGCTAAAGTGTTGGTTCTAGGATTTACCTTCAAAGAAGATTGTCCAGATGTAAGAAACACCAAAGTTATTGATGTGGTAAGAGAATTGCAGGATTTCGGTGTTTGCGTGGATGTTTTTGATCCTCTAGCCAACCCTATTGAAGTACAAAGAGAATACAATATAAACCTATTGAAACAAATCCCTTCTTATGAATTCGAAGCAGTAATCTTAGCCGTACCACACCGAGAGTTATTGAGTATTGATATTAAAGAATTATTGCTAGAAGAAGGTGTTTTTTATGACGTCAAAGGGGTTGCGTCATCGCTGATTGCAGATGGTAAATTATAATGATGAGATTTGCTTGGTTTTCATTGCCTTTTAAAGCAATAAAAAGAAATAAAAATCGTTAAAAAAGTAGTATGAATATTACAGTAGTAGGAACGGGATATGTTGGATTGGTTACCGGTACTTGTTTTTCTGAAATGGGAAATAAAGTAGCTTGTATTGATGTCGATCAAAACAAAGTAGATGGTTTGAAAAAAGGGATTATTCCTATTTATGAGCCTGGTCTAGAACCATTAGTGGTTAAAAACGTTGAATTACGTAATTTAAGTTTTAGTACTAAACTAAAAGATGGTTTAAGGGATTCAGAAGTTGCTTTCATTGCAGTTGGGACCCCTATGGGAGATGACGGTTCTGCGGATTTACAATATGTACTAGCTGTGGCTAAGCAAATTGGGGAAGAAATGGTGAGTCCTTTGACAATTATTGATAAATCAACAGTGCCCATCGGTACAGCTGATAAAGTCAAAGCGACCATCCAAGAAGCGTTAGATAAAAGAGGTGTGAATATTGAATTTCATGTAGTATCTAATCCTGAGTTTTTAAAAGAAGGAGCAGCAATAAACGACTTTATGAAACCCGATAGAGTAGTGGTTGGTGCTGATAGTGAAGCGGCTTTTAAAGTGATGAGAAAACTATATTCAGTATTTACCCACAATCACGATCGCTTAATCGAGATGGATGTTCGTTCTGCTGAGATGACAAAATATGCTGCAAATGCGATGTTAGCAACTAAGATTTCTTTCATGAATGAAATAGCAAATATTTGTGAAAAAGTAGGAGCTGATGCTAATAAAGTAAGAATTGGTATTGGTTCGGATAATAGAATAGGCTACAGTTTTATTTATCCTGGAGCAGGCTATGGAGGATCCTGCTTTCCAAAAGATGTAAAAGCGTTAAAAAAAATTGCTGAAGAAAATGGATACAAAGCAAAGTTAATTACCTCTGTTGAAGAGGTGAATGATGCTCAGAAGTTTGTTATTTCTAATAAGGTGATTGCAAAGTATGGGGCGGACTTAACGGGGCTCACTTTTGGTCTATGGGGATTGTCTTTTAAACCTGGTACTGACGATATGAGAGAAGCACCTTCTATATATGTGGTTAATGAATTGGTTAAGCGAGGGGCGAAAGTAAAAGCATATGACCCTAAAGCAATTCATGAAGCAAAATCCTTTTATTTAGAAGGAATCGAGAATATAGAATATGTAGATTCAAAATACCAAGCATTATCGGGTGCGGATGCGATGATATTGTTAACAGAGTGGAAGGAGTTTAGGTCTCCCGATTTTATGGAAATCAAGTCGTTGTTGAAAGCCCCAGTTATTTTTGATGGTAGAAATCAGTATGGAGTATTTCATATAGAAGACGAGGGGTTTGAATATCATCAAATAGGAAAACAATAATCGGTTTAGGGTGGTGTTTTATGTTTGTAATAATGCCCATAAACTCCTGTAAGTACAGGATACAGAGTAGGTGATTTAAGTATAATTTTACACGTTTTATCAAACAAAACATTTAAGACATAATACCAATGCTCAATTATCCAATCAAATTTAATCCTATTTTAAAAGAAAAAATTTGGGGGGGAGAAAAGTTAAAAAAAATTCTCCACAAAAAGACAGCAAAGCATAATGTTGGAGAAAGCTGGGAGTTGTCATCAATAAAAGGAAATGTTTCAGTCGTTTCTAATGGTAGTTTAAAGGGCTTATCCTTGACTGAAATTATAGAAATTTACAAATCAGATTTAGTTGGAGTAGATGTCTATGAACGATTTGGGAATACGTTTCCTCTGCTGTTTAAATTTATAGATGCCAAGGAGAATTTATCTGTTCAATTACATCCTAATGATGAAATAGCAAGTAAAAGGCATGGTTCATTTGGAAAAACAGAAATGTGGTTCGTGATGGATGCGGATAATAATTCTGAACTAAACATTGGGTTTTCTGAACCCATGAATCCAGAGAAGTACAAACAGGCTATTGAGGGTAAAAACATTTTAGAGAAACTTAATTTTGAAAAGGTTACAAAAGGGGATTCTTTTTTTATCAAAGAGGGTTTGGTTCATGCCATTGGGGCTGGGTGTTTGATCGCTGAAATTCAACAGACTTCAGATGTTAC
>NZ_JBDNAI010000054.1:0-4560 GCF_039768515.1 Wenyingzhuangia sp. | reverse complement strand
TAGAACTGGTCCGTAATACCTTGGCAAAAAGAGATGAAAGAGGTTCTTTTTCATTGACCATTATTACAGGAAATTCTACAGTGTTACAAGAACGCATTTTTGAGGAAATACTCCATTTTACCAATTACACCTACTATGTACCTTCTTGGAACTTAGGACAGATCATTGTCGAGAATATAGAGTTATAATCCTTTGACTTCCTTTCCCTTCTATCTCCCATAAATATAGTCATTTAACTTCTTTTTACTTCCTTTGATTGTCTTTTTATTCGTACATTTATTGTACAGAATTTGTACAGATAATTTATCTGTACACAAACGTACACAATTATGGTTACCGTATCCACCACTCTAGTTCCGTCAGAAGCTAAAAAACGCAAGGGTCAGAAATGGGTGAAATTTTACATAAACTCACCAAACTGGACTAAGACGAAAAGACCAACGCACACAGATATCACTTTTTGGAATAGAGCGGACACGCCTGAAAAGAAATCTCATAATGAAAGAAGTAAGAAACTAGTTGCTAAGCTTACAAAAGAATACGAGGAGCTATACAAAGGCGCAGAGTATCAGAACGGCTCACAGGGGCAGATTACGCTTATAGCCCAACTGGAAGAAATGATTGACCTCAAGAAGGATAAGTCATCGTCAGCGGTTAACGGATATAATAATCTTTTAAAAGCGATGAAACGTTTTTGTAAGGATAAGGGATATAACATCAAAATGGACGTAAACAGGGTGAACATTGAGTTTGTTGACAAATGGAGGCTTTGGCTAACCACAGAAAACGCCTACAAGTCAAGTACGTCAAGGAAATATTTCGGCTTATTAGGCACAACCTTAAAGCAGGCGAAAAAATATGGAAGGCTTTATAATAATCCCTACGATGGTGATGTTGAGTATCCCAAAGATGACGACACCGAGAGGGTATACCTTACCCCTGACGAAGTTTTTGCGTTGCAAAACACACCTACTAAGTACGATGTGATGAAGAATGCTTTCCTATTTATGTGCTACACGGGGATTCGTCAAGGTGATTGTACTAAACTAACTTGGGGAGATTTACCTGTAAATGGTGATGGCGACATAACGATTAACGTTCGTACTCAAAAGGCGAAAACGAAAATCTTCTTCAAAATCAGAAAAGGAGCGAGAAAGTTCCTTCCAGAAAGAAAAGGAGATGCTGATTTAATTTTCCCTATAAAATTCGATAACCCAGTAAACAAAAATCTTCGGTATTGGGCTTTAGAAGCAGGTATAAAAGAGAAGCACATTACAGCCCACACGGCTAGACACACTTTTGCATACTTTATGCTATCAGAAAACAACACCTCGCTTTACATAGTATCGAAGCTATTAGGACACAAGAAAGTATCAACCACAGAAGACAACTACGGACATTTGTCAAATGAGAATATAGAGGACGCAATGCAAATGGCTTTCGGTGAGTAGACTCTGCCAAACTTTTTGTGGTATGGTAGTTATTACGTAGCTTTCTATACAAACAATAATCTCCAACTTCCAAAATTAATGATATGGGGCTAGAAGACAATTTCGCACAATGGGAGTATGAGTATAATACCGAATCATATTCCAAGCAAGAAATCGATGACCAATTCGAAGGGTTTTACAATGAACTCATTATCGAAATGGAAGAAAAGTACGGCAAGAAAAAGGGGAATAAAAACTACTTCCGAATTAAGGCATACCGACACAGAATTAAGAATGCTATCGTAGCACAACTTCACAAAGAGTTAACCCAGTCCGAATGCATCTCTCACACCCCACATAAGGCGTTTTACGAGGTCTTTAGTGGCAATATAGCCACAGAGCCATATGCTAAAATTCATTGGCTTAAAACAGCTACTTTGGCGACATACTTAATCGATAAACTCGCTGAAAATAAATGGTTAGATGACCATCAGCTTGACGATAAACTGGAGCGGTTTTTTCTAAAGAAAGATGGCGAGAATTTCAAAAATGCTAGCTCAACTAGAGCGAATCTTTACAGCAATAGAAGTTCGGATTACAAGCCAAAAAACCACAAAATTATTGATGATATTATCTCGAGAATCGATGAGAAGATAAATCCTTAGTACTAAGTACTCCCTGTTTTTTTCGCTTCCTTACGTTTCCATATTTGCATTGTAATAATCCTAAAAATACAATGCAATGGAAGACCGTATCCAAAAAATTGAGAGCAATCTAGAACTCATAAAGACCTTACTGCTAGGCAACAAAAAAACCCTGACACTAGAGGAGGCTTGTGAATATACAGGCTATAAATTATCCTATATGTACAAGCTTACATCTGGAGTAGAAATTCCACACTACAAACGAGGCAAAAAAGTTTTCTTCGATAAGGATGAACTCGATGCGTGGATGATATCGAATAAGATTCAGGACTTAACCACCATTGCCAGACAAGCCATCAGAAATATATAACAAAACAAAGTAATACTTATTGGTTACTTAATAGTAACACGGTAATACAAGAACGCTATATATGAAGAGCGGGTACATAAATCTTACTGACATAAAGAACGCACCAGAGCTATCGGATGGAATAAAACCACCCCGTAATGCTAAGAAATATATGCACAATCAAAGTTTACCAAAGCAAGACCCTACCAAACTTACAATGATGAAGTTATGGGATTCGTTTGCACAAATGAGAATATATCCGAATTACTTTGAAAGGTGGATAATGGATGAAGCAGATTTAATGGAAGCAGAATTAATTAGACTAGGAATTGATGAGGGATATAATGAAGATGACCTAAAGGAAGAGTATAGTGGGAACATACTAGAAGCGACTGACGCAGACATTATAACCCCCATTGAGAAAACGAAAACGAATGCTAAACCTCAACCACAACTATCTCTTTTTCTATAATAAGAGAAGAAATGTTGCAAAAAATTGCAAGGTAACGATGTACGACTGGATACATATCACTTCAAATTATGAGCAACAAGGATATTCTTTGGAGCAAGTAATGGGTAATGCTATGGTAACAGGCGAGTATAAAAACTACATCTCAAATACCAAGTGGTTAAATGGTAAGGTTACTAACGTCAGCAGCGGAAGAGCGTTGCATATTTCAGCTAATGATAGAGGTCTTTTGACCATAAAAGTTTGCCCTCCAAAATTTATTCACGGTAACAATGTACAGGAAGCAACTTTGGAAGAAACCCTGAACCTGTTTTCGATGTTATCCAATATGGTTGGTTATGACTTAGGCGATACATCTTTAGTGAAATCCATCGATGTAACTCATACCGCTTTAACGGACTTTAAGCCAGTAGCGTACTACCCTTACCTCTGCAATCAGCAAGGAGAAAACAGATGGACACTTAACAGCACATTATACTATGGTGATAAAAACTCGAAAACAAAGCAAAAGAAATTTTACGATAAAGTCAAAGACACCAAGAAAAATGGAGGCAAACAGGATATACCTGAAAAATACAAAGGACAGAATATGACTCGATTTGAGGTCGGATTAGGAACAAATGCCCAAATCAGCAAAATAATTGGTGGTTGCGACATACCTGTTCTAGGACATTTATTTACGATGGAGAATGTAGAAAAGCTTCACCATTACTGGCAGGAAGAATACAACGCTATACCAAAATTAACAGAACTAGATACAAATTTTAAGAAAGGGATGAAACAGAAAGGTGTACAGGACGAAATTATAAATGCAGCTCTTTCAGCATATGGTAGACTGAATATTGAGGAAGCAATTAATCACGCTGCTGATATGGGAGCATTAAGCTACTCCGCAAAGTCGAGGGCTTTAGGAAAATGATGAAGCCTTTCGAGGATGGTGCAACAAAGCACGATTTGATTATGGAACTAGATAAAAAGATTTTGGGGTTTGAGCCGAAGTGGGAATAGGCTATCCCTACAACCATTAGGGTATCGCTCCCTGAAATGATTAATAACTGATGTAAATATGGAACTAAATGATGCAATCGTCCTAAAAAATATCCAAACAGGATAAGGACACAATTAGAAACCTAGCAAAACAACAGCGTTTGTCAATGTCTGCCTACGTTCGTCAAAAGATGTGTGTTCTCAATAAGAAATGAGGAAGCAATAAACAGCTCCAAAACGGTTATTTAATTAATTGAATTGTGTTAAAAAAATAATGAATATTAATAAAAAACAACAATTTATGCCAAGACCTAAAGGAAGCCCAAACAAAATAACCACCGAAGTGAAAGAACAGTTACAGAATTTAATAGATGAGGTTGTAAATTCTATCGATGTGAATTCAATGGATACCAACCAAAAATTAAAACTTTTGCAGCTATCACTACACTATGTTTTACCTAAACTTAGGAGTAATGAAACGTCAGAGAAACCTAATGAGGATTTGCCGCTGTTTATTGATTAGAAGGTTTTAAAAAAATCATATATTTATTTTTAAATCTGTTTTATGAAAAGCCTTTTCAGAAGTTCACTACTTATATTTTCTTTATTTCTTGTTATAAATTCTTGCTCTAAAGATGCTCCTTTACCAGATGAACCAGTCATAACTAAATATACTTTATC
>NZ_JBDNAI010000007.1:0-2844 GCF_039768515.1 Wenyingzhuangia sp. | reverse complement strand
TTTATCAAAAAGTAAAAAAAGGGAGCAAAGTATTCCCTTTTAAATACCTCTTTAATACTGGTTAATTGGAAGAACTTGAAACGTATTCCATTTCAATACTATCAATTAATGTGACTGTTCCAATTGCTTCAATCAATGTATCATAATCTACGGTCAATGAGTTTTCTGACGGTAGACTACTCGGAGTTTCAGAAAGCGCATAAATCGTCATAAAATAGGTTGAAGAATTACCGTTTGGATTACAAGGGGAAGTGTAAGATATCCCTACTCCATCTTTGTTGGGTCCCATATACCAATCTCCATCATCAGCGCCTCCATATGCAATTTCTGTTACAGTAGGATCGATATCCCAAATAGTAAGGTAAGAGTTCGTTTCAACTACGGCACTGTTAGTATAGGCATGAATTGATATTGCCAAGGAGCCTGTCCCTTCAGGAACATTGGACCAAGAAATAGGAATTGATTTTTCTGAACCGTTTATTTTTTCTTCACATTGGTAGTCACTTAATATTTCGCCATCAGAGTCAATTGCAATACTAGACAAAGTGAATTCTGAATTTTGAGAAACAACACTATAGCCCTCAATTCCAGTATCAATTAAAGAATCGTCAGAAGGGTCTACAGTATCAACGTCACTATTTGTGCTGCTGCTGCTGCCTCCTTCTCCTAAACTCACATCAACACAAAAGCTGACATTATTGAAACTTTCTACATTTCCAGTTCCGGTGTCTATACTTCCGTTAGTTGGTAAATTTGAAGTTCCTCCATTTTCATCATTATAAACATAGGTGAAGTTACAATTTTCATCCCAGCTATAATTTACATAGTATTTAGTGCCTGACACTTCATATTCAAAAGAGAAGGCATTTTCTCCTGTCTCTGTAATTCCTATTACTACGGCTCCATTAACTCCTTTGAATGTATTGGAAGGACGAACTGCATTTTGAACTGCTTGAGGAATTACTTGATCTTCTGGAGCAGTAGTGGTTGGGTCTAACGTTACTTTACCCATCATATAGGGCATATAATATGGTGCTGTTGTTTTAGCGTGATAACGATAATTACCATTACTATCTTCACGACCAAAAGCGGCATCAAGTGTTTCGTCTGTATAGCCATAAACGGGATATCCGTCAAGTGCGTAAGCTAAGGGGGTTTCTGTTCCTATCTCATCTTCCAAATGGGTTGGAATTAAGTGATAATGATAATCATCCCCCCTTCCAAAGTGTCCTCCCCAATTGTCTAGTTCTCCAAGTTCATAAGAGTTTTCTCCACGATTATTGAAAACGTTAAAAATAGGGACTCCATTTACAGCAACTGCCAAAGCTCCTTTCAAAAGATGGTCAGAAGTACTAAGAGGGGTATCTGCCATTTCAGGATTCAAAGGAATTGCCCAGCTATTGTCTCCTTGATAATTTTGTGGAATAGGAACTTGTTCTTGCCATGCAGTGATCCCGGTACCCATGTTATGTTCTGGCCAACTGTAGGAGGCAATGTAAAAATATTCATCATCGGCGCTAATACTAACTCCAGTGTAGGCAGCAAAATGAGACTGAATTGTTGATAATAAAGCGCCATCTCCCGTTGAATTATCCGTGTCCGTTGAGGGGTCTGTGGTGTTGTCTGTCTCAGTAGAAGTGTCCGTGGTATCATTTGTTTCCGTATTTTCTTCAGGCGCAGTAGGAGTTACTGGAGCAACAACTGCAGCAGGCGCAGGGACAGGATCCTCTTCTACTGAGCAGGTTATAAAAATTAAAAATAATAAAGAAAACAAAGCTGGAGCTAAAAAACTTTTACGGTTAGTGCTTGACCAGTAAAGGACTAAAGAGGTTACCATAAGCAATAACAATATCAAACTAATGTTTACATTCCCTTTGGTTATTTTTAATCCAGAGGCTTCTTTTTTAACTGGAATAGGCAATGCTAAATTCGCATTGATGTGCGCAGTCAACTCATGTCGCTTAAGAATCAAAAATTGATCTTCCATTACAAAATCGGTCAAGGGATATTCAAATACAACCCCTGTTTTTATGTCTTTTAGCAAAACAATATCCTTGATCAAAGCAATATAATCAGCTTCAAATGTTTTATTACTTTCAATAAGTTGCCAAGACTTAGTATGACTATCTGAGTGATATCCAGAATGCGCATTTGTAAATCCAATAGAAAAAAAGAAAAAAACGAATAGCGCAGTAGAATATAGTTTATGGTTTTTCATCATTCAATAATACAGTTATATCAAATATAACTTGTTTTTCAATAGTAATTGATAAACAGAAATAATAAAACCTAGAAAGTATCAAAAGAGGGTAACGTTCTATATCTACTGGATAAGAAGACACTTAGTTTTTACCTTTTCAACCTTTGCTATGAAATTTAAACGCTTATTTTAAAATTTACTTTTAGTATTATTGGCTTGTTAAGCCTTATCATTCTTATTTATTGTACTTAATTAAATGGAATGTTGATTTTTCCAACAAGTAAGAACTTTAAGGAAAAACAGCTTCATAGGTTGAAAATAAGACTAATCCATATTTAAATAAAAATGAAAAATTGGACATCTACGAAAATAAGGAAGAGTCCATACAAAACAGGATCTAAGATTTGACTCCTCAGATGACCATTAAGAAAAAAACGGTATTATGGCTTTTTTTATCAATTTCCATCAAATGTGGGCTATTTGGGTAGGAATAGCTTTGGTCACACTTCTTCCAGTATTGATGATTGTTCAAATCGAAAAAGAGTTTAAAAATCGTTTTCCAAAAGAATAATTTTGGTTGACAAATTGAGTAAAGAAATTTAGGATTACCAATAAGGGAAGCATTCATTTTCTTATTTTTAAAT
>NZ_JBDNAI010000053.1:0-20044 GCF_039768515.1 Wenyingzhuangia sp. | reverse complement strand
ATTGGAGTTTTAATTGGTGTTTTTTTGGATAATATAGGATTGTGGTTGTCTCTAGGGTTGGCTTTTGGTTGCTGTCTTGAGTACAATAAAAAATCTAAAAATGACAAGTAGAGTTCTATAAAAGACTTTGTGAGGATTCTCAAACCAAAAAAATATTTATAGATGTTTATAATCTAAGTCATATATTTTGTTTTTTATTAAAAAAACTTTGATTTATTATGTTTATCCTAGGGATTAAGTCTTTTTTTTATTATAATTGAAATATGAATTAATTTTTTTGTGAAAAATTAAAAAAAAATGCATATTTGCATGTGTTTATGATTTAGATAGATGAAAAGACTAAAAATATTTTTTTTATTGATGTTTGTTACGGTGTCAGCTTTGGTAAATGCCCAAGGGCCTCCGCCTCCGCCACCAGGGCTCTCTATTGATATGGGGCTAGGCTTCCTGTTTGCAGCAGCTCTAGGATTGGTGATAAAGAAAATAAAGAACTAACTATAAATAAAAAACCCACTACATTCCTTTAGTGGGTTTTTTGGTGGGTATAGTTTAGTTGTTGTATTGTGAGATTTTTTTTACGTATTTACCCAAGACATCAAATTCTAAATTCACCTTCGTATCTATTTTGTATTGATTGAAACGAGTGTGTTCATAAGTGTAGGGTATAATGGCTACAGAAAAAGTATTTTCTCCAGAATCTATGACGGTAAGGCTGGTTCCATCAATGGTTATAGATCCCTTTTCAATCGTTAGGTTTCCTAAATTTTTGTCATACTCAAAGCTAAATAGCCAACTCCCATTTTCATTTTCAATATTTGTACAGATTCCAACTTGATCAACATGTCCCTGTACGATGTGTCCATCTAGTCGATCACCAAGCTTCATGGCTCTTTCTAAATTGATATTATCGTCAATTTTCAAAGTGTTTAGATTTGTTTTTTTTAAGGTTTCATCAATCGCTGTGACCGTATACTCATCATGGTCTATGTCTACCACGGTAAGACAAACTCCATTGTGTGCAACACTTTGGTCAATCTTAAGTTCACGGGTAATGTTTGATGAAATAGTTATGTCTAAGTTGGTCTCACTAGATACAATTTTTTTTACAATTCCCGACGTTTCAATAATTCCTGTAAACATGATGTATATGATTTTAAATGACTAATTTTGTAGTCCAAAAGTAATATATAATGATTGAAAATCGTATAATTAGAGTAGGAATCTCTGTTGGTGATTTGAATGGTGTAGGGATAGAGTTGATTTTAAAAACATTTGAGGATAAAAGAATATATGAGTTGTGTACTCCTGTTGTTTATGCATCAGAGAAAGTGATGTCTTTTTATAAGAAGCAGTTAAAATTCAATTACCCTTTGAATTTTATATCAGATGCAAAAGGGATTGAAAGAGGAAAGTTAAATGTTGTAAAGGTTTGGGACGATGTAGTGGATTTAAGCCCAGGAACGCCAACGCAAGTGTCTGGACAGAAAGCATTTGAATCTTTGTCTGCAGCTACAGATGCTTTAAACAATGCAGATGTTGACGTGCTTTTGACTTGCCCGATAAGCAAAGAAAATATTCAGTCGGATACCTTTAGTTTTCCAGGACATACAGAATACTTAGAGTCAAAAATACAAGGAGAGAGTTTGATGATTTTGATGTCACATAGCATTAAAATGGGCTTGGTTACAGGTCATATTCCAGTAGCTCAAGTTTCAGAAGCACTCAACAAGGACCTCATTTGTAAGAAAATAGATATTATGTACGAATCATTGTTGCAAGATTTTGGTGTCACCAAACCTAGGATTGCTGTTTTGGGATTGAATCCTCATTGTGGTGATCATGGTGTGATCGGTAAAGAAGATGATGAATTGATTCGTCCAATAGTAGCAGAATATCAAGAAAAAGGACAGATAGTTTATGGTCCATATGCGGCTGATGGTTTTTTTGGAAATCAATCGTATTTAAAATTTGATGCTGTGATTTCTATGTTTCATGACCAAGGTTTGGTCGGATTTAAAGCCGTATCTTTTGGGGAAGGAGTTAATTTTACAGCTGGGTTGAGCAAAGTGAGGGTTTCTCCCGATCATGGGACAGCTTTCGATCTTGCCGGAGAAGGAAAGAGTAGTGTTTCTTCGTTTAAGGAGGCACTCTATCAGGGTGTAGCCATCCTTAAAAAAAGAGAAGAGTACAAGAAATTGTCAGGAAACAAACTAAAGACCAAAAAATAACAAATTAATCATTTAGTTTGCGAATCAATAAAATCTTTTTGTATCTTTGCCCGCTCAAATTGATGTTTTTTAGATGAAGACACTTAGTGAATTTAGGATACCTTTTGTTGGGTTGAAAGAAGGAAAACACCAATTTGATTTTCAGATTGACAAGAAGTTCTTTGATGCTTTTGAATATGATGAATTTGAAGAAGTTGATTTCAAGATTAGCCTAGCGTTAACCAAAAAGTCAACTTTATTAGAGTTAGATTTTGTTGTTGATGGAACCGTAAATGTTCCCTGTGATTTGACAGCAGAAGAATTTGATTTAGAAGTTAGTGGTGCATTTACATTGATTGTAAAGTTTGGAGAAACGTTCAATAACGATCTTGAAGATTTATTGGTTTTGCCACACGATGCATATCAAGTAGAAGTACAACAATATATATATGAGCTAATTGTATTGTCTGTACCCCAGAAAAGAATAAAGCCAGGAGCCCAAAGAACGGCGTCTGCTAGCGACAAAAATGTGACAAAAAAGCTCGAGAAAAAGAACTCAGGAACAAAACAAAACGATCCAAGATGGGATCAGTTAAAACAATTATTAGATAAAAAATAAAAATTTATAGCCATGGCACATCCAAAGAGAAAAATCTCAAAAACAAGAAGAGATAAAAGAAGAACTCATTATAAAGCTGTAGCTCCACAAATTGCTGTAGACCCAACTACTGGAGAAGCACATTTGTACCATAGAGCACACTGGAACGAAGGTAAGTTATACTACAGAGGTCAAGTAGTTATTGATTCGGCTGAAGTAGAAGCATAGTTAATCCATTTTACAAGTATTAACAAAGAAACCCTCATTTTATGAGGGTTTCTTTGTTGATTTGAATGAATTTGAATAAAAAAGGGGTCTTTTTAATCATTATTTAGAAATAAATTTTATTACTTTGGTCCTCACTATTGTTTAAAGATTTCTTAACAATCTATTTATGACAAAGATTAATGCTGCTATCACAGCTGTTGGAAAATATGTTCCAGATGATGTGCTGACTAACAAAGAGTTAGAGAAAATTGTAGAAACCAATGACGAGTGGATAACCACGCGTACAGGGATCAAAGAAAGGAGAATCTTAAAAGACAAAGACAAACCTACTTCCTATTTGGCCATCAAAGCCGCAGAAGATTTGATTCAAAAAAAAGGACTAGATCCTAAAGAAATTGATTTGGTTTTGGTTGGTACTGCCACACCAGATATGAACGTTGCCTCAACTGCAGTGCATGTAGCTACTCAGATAGGAGCAATAAATGCTTTTGGTTATGATTTACAGGCAGCATGTTCAAGCTTTTTGTATGCTATGTCTACTGCAGCATCTTACATAGAGTCAGGGAGATATAAAAAAGTATTGATCATAGGAGCAGATAAAATGTCTTCCATTATTGATTACGAAGATAGAGCGACATGTATCATTTTTGGTGATGGTGCTGGAGCAGCCCTGTTTGAACCAAATACAGAAGGTTTGGGTCTGCAAGATGAGTATTTGCGAAGTGATGGAATTGGAAGAGAGTTTTTAAAGATGGAAGCTGGAGGTTCTTTGAATCCAGCCTCACACGAGACAGTAGATAAAAAACAACACTTTATTAGGCAAGAAGGACGAACGGTATTCAAATATGCAGTTTCCAATATGGCAGATGCAGCAGTAAAGGTTTTAGAGAGAAACAACTTAACGAATGATGATGTAGATTGGTTGGCAGCTCATCAAGCGAATACAAGAATCATTGAGGCTACAGCCAACAGAATAGATTTAGATAAAGACAAGGTTATGATGAATATCCAATACTATGGAAATACAACATCAGGAACCTTGCCGTTATTGTTAGCAGATTACGAAAAACAATTAAAAAAAGGAGACAATGTAATATTTGCTGCTTTTGGCGGTGGGTTTACTTGGGGAGCTACTTATTTAAAGTGGGCCTATGACTCAAAAAATTAATAAAAAGAATACGCAATTAATATAAGATTATGGAATTAAAAGACATTCAGAATTTAATTAAATTCGTTGCTAGATCAGGCGCAAACGAAGTAAAGTTAGAGATGGAAGATATTAAAATCACCATCAAAACTGGAGAAGGTAAAACAGAAACAACTATTTTACAGCATGCCGCACCGCTTTCTATGGCAACCGCACCAATAGCGCAAGCACCAGTAGAAGTAGCAGCACCAGCAGCTCCCGCAGCTCCAGCACCAGCAGCAGCTGATGAAGATTCAAAGTATCTTACGATAACTTCACCAATGATTGGTACTTTTTACAGAAAACCATCTCCAGACAAGCCATTGTTTGTTGAGGTTGGAGATACTGTTCAAGGAGATTCTGTTGTTTGTGTTATTGAAGCCATGAAGTTGTTCAATGAAATAGAATCAGAGGTATCTGGTAAAATAGTGAAAATACTAGTAGAAGACAGTACTCCAGTAGAGTTTGGACAACCATTGTTTTTAGTAGACCCATCGTAAATTAACGAATCGGTTATAAAATATAAGTACATAACGACTATAAAGAAATACAATGTTTAAAAAAATATTAATAGCCAATCGTGGTGAGATCGCTTTACGTGTCATTAGAACATGTAAAGAAATAGGGATCAAAACGGTAGCAGTTTATTCCACTGCAGATCAAGATAGTTTGCATGTGCGTTTCGCTGATGAGGCAGTTTGTATTGGGCCCGCTCCAAGTTCAGCTTCATATTTAAATATGGTTAATATCATTGCAGCGGCTGAAATCACCAATGCTGATGCTATCCATCCAGGGTATGGTTTCTTGTCTGAAAACGCTAAGTTTTCTAAGCTATGTCAAGATCACGATATTAAATTTATAGGTGCAAGTCCAGAGATGATTGATCGTATGGGGGATAAAGCTAATGCTAAGTCTACTATGATTGCTGCAGGGGTGCCTTGTGTACCAGGTAGTGAAGGAGTCATTAATGATTTTGAAGAATGTGAAAAACTAGCTGTAGAGACAGGTTATCCTGTCATGCTTAAGGCTTCTGCTGGAGGTGGTGGTAAAGGTATGCGTGCGGTTTGGAAACCAGAAGAACTAAAAGACGCTTGGGATTCTGCTCGTCATGAATCAAAAGCAGCTTTTGGTAATGATGACATGTATATGGAAAAGCTCATCGAAGAGCCACGCCATATCGAAATTCAAATCATAGGAGATTCTTTTGGTAAAGCGTGTCATTTGTCAGAAAGAGACTGCTCTGTTCAAAGACGCCATCAAAAGTTGACCGAAGAAACACCTTCGCCATTCATGACTGACGAGTTAAGGAATGCGATGGGAAAAGCTGCAGTTGCCGCAGCAGAATATATAAAATACGAAGGAGCAGGTACAGTTGAGTTTTTGGTAGATAAACACAGGAACTTTTATTTCATGGAAATGAATACACGTATTCAAGTAGAGCACCCAATTACAGAAGAGGTGGTTGATTTTGACTTGATTCGTGAACAAATTTCTGTAGCGTCAGGAATAGCAATTTCAGGAAAAAACTACTTGCCAAAACTTCATTCAATTGAGTGTAGGATAAATGCTGAAGACCCTTTTGCAGGGTTTAGACCAGCACCAGGAAAGATTACTTCATTTCATGCCCCAGGAGGTCATGGTGTTCGTTTGGACACACATGTATATGCGGGATACACGATTCCACCTAATTATGATTCAATGATTGCAAAGTTAATTTGTACTGCGCAAACTAGAGATGAAGCCATTGGGAAAATGAAACGTGCTTTAGATGAATTTATCATCGAAGGAATAAAGACAACAATTCCTTTCCACCGTCAGTTGATGGATCATCCAGATTATATTGAAGGTAATTATACTACAAAATTCATGGAAGATTTCGTGATAGAGAAGAAGGTTTAATTCTATTAAATACAGAAAAAAAAGAGCACTACACAGTGCTCTTTTTTTTGTACATTCATTCCAATGAAAATATTAATAATATATACCGGTGGAACCATTGGTATGGTCAAGGATAATTTGTCAAAAGCATTAAAGCCAGGAGGGGTTAATGGAATAGACACGTTTTTGAAGCTTGAAAATTTAGATCAATATTGTGAGACCTTGTCAATCAAAGAGCCCATAGATTCTTCAAGTTTTGATCAGCGATATTATACCGAGTTGAGTTCCTTAATTAAAGATAAATATTACAATTATGATTCGTTTTTAATCCTAATGGGAACAGATACCATGGCTTATGTGAGTTCTTTGTTGAGTTTTTGTATTTCAGGTTTGTCTAAACCTATATTGTTTACTGGGGGGCAAAAATCATTGTACGAACAAAAATCAGATAGTATTGGTAACTTAAAAGAAGCCATAGTTGGATTGAAAAACAATAGTTTTCCCAATGAGGTAGGGGTTTATTTTGCAAAACAATGGCATAGAGCAGTAGCTGTCACCAAACAACATTCAAGTGATTCAGACGCATACGAATCTACCATGGACGTCCATTATGTTCCAGATATTGGAGTAGATTTTGATATCTGTACAGAAATTTCAAATACTGTGGCAATTTTAAAGCTAACGCCTTTTGACAGTGAGTTGGGCCTGCTTGCGCTTTTAAAAGAGGAGAAAATCAATGCTATTGTACTAGAAGTTTTTGGAGCAGGTAACCTACCCAATTTATCAGACCGGCTCACAACCATCATGGAACAACGAATGCGTCAAGGTTTAAAAGTTGTGGTTACTTCACAATGTGCCTATGGTGATTTAGATACAGGAAGGTATCACTCAGGTTCAAAGCTTTCATCATTAGGGTTTTTGGAGGCCGGTGGCATGACCAAAGAATCCATTGTTGCAAAAATCTTGTTCCTTCTAGAAAAGAATTTAAGCACAAATGAGTTCAGTTCAATGTTTCAAAAAAAAATAAGAGGTGAGTAGTTATTTATTAATAATATTTAGCAATCTAATATTTTTTAAAGTAAACAATTTTTTGTTACTTGCTCAACGTTTATCAATTATCATTAATAGTATTAATTAGAATAGAAATGAAAAAATTTTTTAGTATCCTATCTATCGTGGGATTAATGTTTTTAGGAAATTCAGTTGCGTTTGCACAAGAAGAAGAAGTAGTTACTGTAGATTCTACAAGTGTAGCAGCAACAGAAGAAGTTGTTGGTGAAGAAGTACAACCTGTTTCAGAGGCACCAGCTGTTGTGGAAGAAGAAGTTGCTCCAAAGGCAGAACCTACTTTTCACCAAGTGTTAAAACAACGTTTTATTGAGGGTGGAGCTGAGTTTATGGGGATTGTATTGGTAGCTTTAATCTTAGGATTGGCTATTGCCATTGAAAGAATCATCTATTTAAACTTTGCCACAACAAACACAAAAAAATTCGTAACTGACGTAGACGAAGCATTAGCTTCTGGGGGTGTAGATGCTGCAAAAGAATTATGTAGAAATACCAAAGGCCCTATTGCTTCTATTTTCTTTCAAGGTTTGGATAGATCATCAGAAGGAATCGACGCTGCTGAAAAGGCTGTTGTCGGGTATGGAGGTGTACAAATGGGATTGTTGGAGAAAAACATTTCTTGGCTTTCTTTATTTATTGCCTTAGCACCGATGTTAGGATTTATGGGAACTGTAATTGGTATGATCGATGCATTTGATGCGATTCAAGTAGCGGGAGATATCAATCCAGCAGTAGTAGCAGGAGGGATTAAAGTAGCCTTATTGACAACTGTATTTGGATTGGTCGTAGCCATTATATTACAAGTATTTTACAATATCATCGTTGCAAAAGTAGATAGTATTGTAAACAAAATGGAAGATGCTTCTATTTCTTTAATTGACTTATTAGTTAAATACAAAAAATAATATTCATTATGAGTAGTAAATTATCAAAATTTTTAACCGCATTAATTGCCGTTATTGCCGTTATTGCTGCTGTATTGTTTATCAATGTATTTATTGCTGAAGAAGACGAATTGTATGCTAAAGTTAATCCTTTAGTAGATTTTTCAGCATGGTTATTATACATTACACTTGCTGTAACAGCAGTGTTCTCCGTGGTCAATATATTTAAGCACCCAGAAGAAATAAAAAAGATAGCAATCAACGTAGCCATTCTAGCCATTGTTTATTTTGTGTCCTATTTTACGGCTTCTGATGCTGCGGTATTAGACGTACAAGGACAAATATTAGAAGGTGGTGAATCTGGATCAGTATCAAAACTAATCAGTACAATCATTAACTTTAGTATTTACTTAGGAGTTATTGCCATAGCAGCTGTTGGTTTGGGTACGGTTAAAACCGCAATTAAATAAAACTGATTTATGGCAAGAAGAGAAAATAGTGAAATTAATGCAGGTTCAATGGCAGATATTGCTTTCTTGCTGCTTATCTTTTTCTTGGTAACAACAACTATGGATACCGATTCTGGTATTCTGAGAAAATTACCTGAAGAACAACCAGACAATGTAGAGGCTCCTCCAGTCAAAAAGAGAAATATTTTTGAAGTAAACATCAATCGTTTTGATGAAATACTTGTAGAGGATGAAGAAGCTACCGTTGCAGACATCAGACAATTGGCTATAGATTTTATAGACAATGGTGCTGGTAAAAGCACAGAAGGGCAACCCTGTAATTATTGTGAAGGAGAAAAATCAGATTCATCTTCTGAACATCCCGCAAAAGCAATTATTTCAGTTCAAACTGCCCAAACAACATCATATGGAATTTATATTTCAGTTCAAAATGAGTTGTTGGCAGCCTATACAGAGTTAAGAAATAGATATGCAAAAAAATATCTAAAAGGAAAGTATCAAGGTATTATGTATTCTGATTTGATAAAACTTCAAAAAGCAGATGTAGAAAATCCTGATTTAGATGCTGCAATTTCGCAAATTAGAAAAGCATATCCTGAGATATTATCGGATGCAGAACCTATAAAATAATAAGCATTATGTCAAAGTTTGGAAAAAAGAAAAAAGAAGTGCCTGCAGTGAATACTGCAGCATTACCGGATATTGTTTTTATGCTATTGTTTTTCTTTATGGTGTCTACGACGATGCGTGAGACTTCTTTATTGATACAAAAACCGAAGTTGCCAAGTGCAACAGAAGTAAAGAAGTTAGAACACAAAAGTCTAGTAAGTACTATTTATGTAGGAAAAGCAATAAATCTTTCTGAGGGTAAAGGAGACAAAATTCAATTGAATGATAAAATTTCAACTGTGAATGATGTAACTAATTTTATCTTCTCTGAGAGAGATAAGCATGATGCTGAAGAGCAAAGAGCAATGGTTACTTCTATCAAAGCAGATTTAAAAACTAATGTAGGAACGATATCTGATATCAAACATGAGCTTAGATCTGTAAAAGCTTTAAAAGTAAGTTACTCCTCCAGTTCTGGAGATGTATCTAACAATTTAAAATAATAAAAAAAGCAGTGCTCTAAGCACTGCTTTTTTTATAGATGTAAGTTTCGAGCTTTAGCAGTTTTACCCCTAATGATGAAGATTTCTGTTTGAATGATAACCATTGAAGAACTCGTAAGGTGCGAAGTTAGCCTTTGTTAATCTCCCTGATAAACTTTAATAGCGAATGTCCAATGACAACAAATTTGCTATGTTCTTGATTGAAGGTAAATTTGAAACGTAAAGTAGGTCTTTACAAAGAAAGTAAGTATCCCTGCAAATTTCTAGGAATCATTTCATTCTAGTGCTAGTCGTATCCTTTTGAACTTTGTATTTTGTCTAATGACGTCTAATCCATTTTCTTAGCGGATAAATCTCACAAAATGTTCATCTACAATCTAGGAGTTTTTATCCTAAAAAGGTCCAACGAATAGGTTTTCGAAAATTATTTATGATATGTTATTATTCCTTTTTTAGGTTGTGTATATTGCACACCGATACAAATTAAAATAAACAAATTAAATACAACAAATATGAGCGTTATAGTTAATATTCACGCAAGACAAATCTTTGATTCAAGAGGTAACCCTACTGTAGAAGTAGACGTAGTCACAGAAAATGGAATTTTAGGGAGAGCAATTGTACCTTCTGGAGCCTCAACGGGTGAACATGAAGCTGTAGAGTTAAGAGATGGTGGTGCTGACTTTATGGGTAAAGGTGTTTTGAACGCTGTTAAAAACGTAAATACATTATTAGCTGAAGAATTGATAGGTTTCTCTGTTTTTGAACAGAATGCTATTGATAAGGCGATGATCGACTTAGATGGTACACCAAACAAAGCAAAGTTAGGGGCTAACGCTATTTTAGGAGTTTCTCTAGCAGTCGCAAAAGCTGCTGCTAACGAATTAGACATGCCTTTATATCGTTATGTTGGAGGAGTTTCTGCAAATACTTTACCTGTTCCAATGATGAACATTGTGAATGGTGGTTCTCACTCTGATGCACCAATTGCTTTTCAAGAGTTTATGATTATGCCTGTTAAAGCAAAGGATTTTACAGAAGCTTTAAAAATGGGTACTGAGATTTTTCATAACCTAGCAAAAATATTACATGGGCGTAACCTATCTACTGCTGTAGGTGATGAAGGAGGATTCGCTCCGACTTTTGAAGGTACTGAAGATGCCATCGAGACTGTATTGTCTGCGATTGAAAAAGCAGGTTACAAGCCTGGAGATGAAGTTATGTTAGCATTAGATTGTGCTGCTGCTGAATTCTACGAAGGAGGAAAGTACAACTATGCAAAATTTGAAGGAGAAGGTGGTGCTGTACGTTCTTCTAAAGAGCAAGCAGAGTATTTAGCAGAATTGTCAGTTAAATATCCGATCATATCTATTGAAGATGGAATGGATGAAAATGACTGGGATGGATGGAAATACTTAACCGAATTGGTTGGAGATAAAGTTCAGTTGGTTGGTGATGATTTATTTGTAACCAATGTTGAGCGCTTGTCTACAGGTATCGACAAGGGAATCGCTAATTCTATTTTGATTAAGGTAAACCAGATTGGTACTTTAACAGAAACTATTGCAGCAGTAAACATGGCGCACAATGCGGGTTATACTTCTGTAATGTCACACCGTTCTGGTGAGACAGAAGACACAACTATTGCTGATTTGGCTGTGGCATTAAACACAGGTCAAATCAAAACAGGTTCTGCTTCTCGTTCAGACCGTATGGCAAAATACAATCAATTGATCAGAATTGAAGAAGAGTTAGGAGAGGTAGCTTATTTCCCTCAAACCAAAGCTTTCAAAGTGAATAGATAGTTAGCTGTTCCACACATATAAAAAAAGCATTCCATATTATGGAATGCTTTTTTTTATGTGTGATGTTTTTTTTCTCTCTATTGATGCTTATCTTTAAGTTACTTAACACCTAATTTAACCCTAATGAATACACTTATCAGAAAAGGAACAGTTGAAGATGCACCGGTGATATTTTCTTTGATCACAGAATTAGCGCTCTTTGAAAATGAGCCCGAAGCAGTTGATATTACCCTACAAGACCTTGTACAAGATGGTTTTGGTGCGTGTCCTTTATTTGAAGTATTTGTTGCCGAGTTGGAAGATACTGTCGTTGGTATGGCACTATTTTATCATCGTTATTCTACATGGAAAGGTAGAACAATCCATTTAGAAGACTTGATTGTTAAAGAGGAGCATAGAGGTAAAGGGCTTGGACGACTATTGTACGATGAAGTTTTAAAGTATGCTCAGCAACAAAAAGTAAGAAGGGTAGAATGGTGTGTGTTAGATTGGAATATTCCTGCTATTGATTTTTATAAGGGGTCAGGCGCAGAGGTTTTAGACTGTTGGAGAGTTGTTCAAATATCAGAAGGTCCCCTTCATCAGTATGTGAGTAAAATATAAAAAAATCCCAAATCAATTAAGATTTGGGATTTTGTATGTAAGCAAGTGGCTTATTATTTAGCCGCCTCGTAGTTTGCTGAAACAGCGTCCCAATTGATAACATTAAAAAATGCATTGATATAATCAGGTCTTCTATTTTGGTAGTTTAAATAGTAAGCATGTTCCCATACATCAAGTCCTAATATCGGTTGATTACCACATGTTACTCCTGGCATTAATGGGTTGTCTTGGTTTGGTGTAGAGCAAACATTTACAGCTCCACCTTTGGCTACACATAACCAAGCCCATCCAGATCCAAACTGAGTGGCAGCAGCGTTAGAAAACGCATCCTTGAAAGCTTCAAAAGATCCAAAAGCAGTGTCAATAGCTGTGGCTAATGCTCCAGATGGTGTGCCTCCTCCATTAGGAGACATAACAGACCAGAACAAGTTGTGGTTATAAAAACCGCCACCATTGTTACGAACTGCTCCGTTGTTCATATCCAATCCGCGTAAAATCTCTTCTATAGATTTTCCTGCTAAATCCGTTCCTTCAACAGCTCCGTTTAGTTTAGCTGTATAAGCTGCGTGGTGCTTTCCATGGTGTATCTCCATGGTTTTTGTGTCAATATTTGGTTCTAATGCATCTGTTGCATATGGTAAATTTGGTAATTCAAATGCCATCTTGTAAGTGTTTTAGTTGATTATGATTCAAAGATAAATAACTATTTTTTTGTTTAAGAAGATTTGTAAGAATATTTGTTAATTAGAATTGATTTAAGAATCAGTTGAAGAATTTGATAGACTCTCTATGTTTTTAGTCCTTTTCATTTTTGTGCTTGTTAACTTTTTATTTGAGAAGAGATCAATCGATAAGCAACCCAACACAAAAAGATACTCCATTCCGACCAACCACATGTTTTCTTCATAGTTCTTGTGGGTGTAGGCACTGTAGCTAAGTACAACTAGATAGGACCAAAAAAGTGGAAATTTTATGGAGGTGAATACGCTTAAAAACAAAGGAATTGCGATGTACCATGGATGTACAACACTCGATAAAAAATAATAACAGCTAATCACCCAAAGCATACTGACGATTAAGACTTTTTTGTCTTTGTTGTTTCTAAAGAAAGAAAAAAGGGTGAGGAGCAACAAGATCAAAAAAGGAGAGATTTTACCTATCGTATGGATCATGTTATATCCTTTTGTCCAATATCCAATTTCTCGGATAACATAATAGAGACTTGCGTTAAACTCAAATCTTTGAAAATATAAGGTCAGACTAGACATAAAGTTGTCTATTAAACTTTGATTTAGAAAAGGAAGAAAGAAGATCAAGTTGATCAATATTATGATAGATCCATAGATTAAGAATTTTTGAATCCCTAATTTTTTATAAAAGATTGGGAGAAAGATCAAAGGAATTAATTTTATAGATATTGCCCCGGCGAGTAACATGGAAGATAGGTAGTATCTAGTTTTTAAGAAATAGTAGAGGCTAGCGGCTAAAAAAGCAATCATCATACCTTCATAATGTAAATTGCCTGAAAGTTCAATGATGATAAAAGGATTGATGAAGTATAACAGTATTTTTCTTCGGTCCAACTTTAATATGTCTAAAATTTTTAGACTAAAAAATAGCGTTACTACATCTGATAGGACAAGTGTAATTCTCAAAATTACAGTACTCGTTATGATACCATTTTTGTAAAATAAGGCAGGAATGGTAAAGGCAAATTGGTTCAGTGGTGGGTAGCAAGTGTAGTGACTTGCGTTCATGCTTCCCATTCCTTTTATGAGTGCCTCTCCATTTGTCATCAGTTCCCCATTGTTCTGAGGCAAAACCAAATACGGATTTGTCCCCTCAAGAAACATGTTACCATCCCATAAAAACCTATAAAAATCATCGGAAAGATTGGGAATGGCAAATAGCAATATCAGTCTAAAAAGGAGGCCCGCGAATATGATACTTCTAAAATTAAGATGGCTGTAACGATAGATCAGAATAAATCCAATAAAAAGTAAAGTGTAATAAGTGAATACTTTAAAAAAATCTGTTCTCTGTGTTGTGTAGGCAAACAAATAATAAGCAATACAACAAAGCAAAATGACTAACAAAGTATGTTTGTTAGTCATTTTAAATGATTGAATTGTTTGTCTCATATTGGTTTGCAGCAAGCCTTTCATCAGACTTTTTTAAATACTGAAGTGTAAAAAATAAAGCCAAACCCTAAGCATAACATCGTATGAAAGATTAGAAGCCCACTGTCAAATGGATTGTACCAGACATCACAAGGAATCAAACCAAACATACAATCTTTATCATAGGTCTTGATTTCATTTTTTCCAATGTACCTCACCAACCAAGCGCTTGCGATACCAAATAAAAAGTATAGACTTAGCAGTCCTTCGTAAATCACATTTTTTGAAGGTTTGTTTCGGATGTAGATGTTTTTTTTCCACCCATCGATAGATTTAATATTGAATTTAGGAGTTCTTACAAATTCGCTTCGCTTCCCTCTGTGTCCTTCCAGAACAGCTCCGGAGTTGTTCAAAGATAATCCCATGGCTACACTAAAGAAAGTAAAAAAGGTTCTCGTGTATGAGATGAATCCTTTTATCCCTGATTTTTTTTGAACATCCTTAAACATATACCAATAGCAAATAAAAAAGAGTAGTGTGCTAACGCCAAAAAAGCTCATGGCGATAAAGTAACCCTTAAAATCATCAAAGTAATTTTTGATATAAAGCATCGGTACACTTAAGACACCAACAATAAAAACGTTCAAAAACATGGTGCTATTTAAAAGATGAAGTACACAATGTGCTTTGGTTTTAAAGGATAAATCAGAGTGCATGATTTTCTTAAACATTTTTTGAAAATTTTCTGCACCGCCTTTATTCCATCGAAACTGTTGTGTCCTTGCCGCACTAATGACTACGGGCAGTTCTGCCGGAGTTTCAACATCTACTAAATATTTAAATTGCCAACCTTTTAGTTGGGCACGGTAGCTTAGATCTAAATCTTCGGTTAAGGTATCTCCTTCCCAGTTTCCTGCTTCGTAAATACATTCTTTTCTCCAAACGCCTGCAGTACCATTGAAGTTGATGAAATGCCCTTTAGAATTTCTTCCCATTTGTTCCAGGGTGAAATGAGCATCCAAAGCAAAAGCTTGAATTTTAGTCAATAATGAATAATTTCTGTTGATATGACCCCAACGGGTTTGAACAACTCCAATTTTAGCATCTTTAAAATAAGGTATCGTTTTGTGCAGCCAATTAGATTCAGGCAAAAAATCAGAATCAAAAATAGCAATGAATTCACCTTTGGCTATGGCTAGACCTTCTTTTAATGCTCCTGCTTTGAATCCGATTCTATTGGTTCTTGTAAGGTGAACAATATTCAATCCTTCAGCAGCCAATTTGTTAATTCTTTCTTTTGTTTTCGCTACCGTATCATCAGTGGAATCATCCAAAACTTGAATTTCTAACTTTTCCCTCGGGTAGTCTAGCAAAGCGATATTGGCCAACAAGCGTTTCATGACGTATTTTTCATTGTAAACAGGTAGTTGTATCGTTACGAATGGCACCTCATCTGGGTTGTCAAAATTGAATTTATCGGCTTTTTTTTCTTGATGTTTAGCTTCTTTTTTAGCCTTTAGGTAGTTGATCAATAAGTTCAACTGAGCCAGGGAATAAAAGAAAACCATAACCAGTGAAACAATATAGATCACCAAAAGGAAACAACTTAAAAGATATAAAATATCGTCAGTGGGTTTTACAAATGTAAAGGAGATAGGGTATAACATTACTTTAAACTATATTTGAAGATCCAACTTAAAATTTTTATTCCAGCAAAGATAGTTCCTTTTATGGTACCAGACACTTTTGAGACCCCTATTCTTTCTCTGTATTTGACGGGTACTTCTGTGTACCTAAAGTTATTTTTTATAGCTTTTAATTGCATTTCAACCGTCCACCCATAAGTTTTATCGCTCATGTTTAAAGAAAGTAACTTTTGGTATTTTATTGCTCTAAAAGGACCTAGGTCTGTAAAATTAGCGTTGAATAATAGTTTCATTAAAAACGTTGCTAGCCAGTTTCCGAATATTTGTTGTGGGGTTATCGCGTGTTTTCCTCTTTCAGCATTATTTCTTGACCCGATGACTAGGTCCATATCATTTTTTAGTATAGGCTGAATGACCTCTGTAATTTGTTCAGGAAAATCAGAATAGTCTCCATCTAAAAAAACAATGATATCTGGATTCAAATTGTTTTGCGCGACATACTCCATACCTTTTAGGCAGGCATATCCATAACCCATTGAAGGCTCAAACAATACTGTTGCCCCTGCGGATTTGGCAACCCCAGCGGTTCCGTCAGTAGAATTATTGCTGACTACAATCACTTCTTGTACGATGGTTTTAGGAATATCATCGATCACATATTTGATAGATTGCTCCTCGTTAAAGGCAGGAATAATGACGATAATTTTACTCATTTGATGGGTTGTTTTTAGCCATGGTCAATATATCGATATCGTTTCCCAAAAGAATGTCTTTGACTTCGGTCCTTGAAGCACCAGTGTCTTTGCCATTTTCTAATTTTAAAACCCCTCGAGGGCATACCGCAGCACATACCCCACAACCGACACAAGAAGAACGGACAATATTTTGTCCTTTCTGTGCATAGGATCTTACATCTATTCCTTGCTCACAATAGGTAGAGCAATTTCCACAAGAAATACATTGACCGCCGTTGGTGGTGATTCGAAATCGAGATTTAAATCTTTGAACCCATCCCATATAAGCCGCCAAGGGGCAACCAAAACGGCACCAAACTCTATTACCAAGTATCGGGTAAAATCCTGTTCCAATCACTCCTGAAAAAACAGAGCCAATAAAAAAGCCATACCAGTTTTGTATGTCATAGCCAGAAATGCCAAAGGCAACTTCTTTCCAACTTGGAATTTCTAAGAAGTAAAGGTACAAGGTCAGACCCGTCATCAAAATGGCAAAACCCAAAACACCATGAATAAGCCAACGCTCTATTTTCCATGAAAACAAAGATTTGTTAGACAACTGTCGGTAAGGATCTCCCAGGGTTTCTGCCAAACCTCCACAACCACAGACCCAAGAGCAATACCATCTTTTACCGTAAAAGTAAACCATGATAGGAACTATTAATACGGTTAAAACAATCCCCCACACAAACATGAAAATCCCAAATTTTCCACTGCTTATCAATCCATCGATACTCCAATCAAAGAAAAATGAATAATTGAGTGGCCAAGCATTTTTAAAATCAAACCAAGGTTGATTGAAGGCTTCTAAGAGTTCAGGAATTAAAAAAGCAAAAGTGATTTGAAAAAACAACACCACTACTGTTCTTAAGATTTGATAGCGATTGTGACGGTATTTGATTAACATTCTGACGGCAAAAACACTCATCACTGCGCAATACATGCAACCGTACAAAAACCATTGACTGGCTTCTTTGTTGTTCAGAAATTGTTTGATTCCATTGACTGCTAGAATTGGGTTGACAATATAATTGGGAAAAAAATACAATACAACGTAAAAGGCGATAAAAAAAAGAGCAGTGATCATACCTATAAGACCTCTATTGGTGGCGCTATGCTGAAAAATCCCGTTGTTCTTGATTCCTGCTGGCCCTAGTAATTTATAGTCTGGGATAAATACAAGCAAGCCCCCAATAATACTCAAACCAAAAGTTAGAAAAAACCAAAGAACGGGATGACTTTTAAACCAACCCGTTGCGCTTTTTCTAATCAATGGATAAATGTAATTTTTGGAAGTTTTGCTCCATTTTAAGGGGATGATTTTTGACCATTCAATCTTTTTTTGATTTTTGAGCTGTGTATTCGATGCTTTGGCATTGTTAATAATAATTTTAGAAAGTCTCCATGAATTTAGTTCACGGTTGATAAGATCATGTCTTGTCTTTTCTATGAACAGGTTACTTTTAATGTTCTTGTCAATGATCCATTGATCGAAATCTTTTGGCTTCACTTGGTAGGTTCCAGTAAAAACACTCCCTATAAAAAAGGCAAAGCCCAAATAAGTGAGTAGGTATCCTATGTTTTTGATCTTTTTCATTTGTTTTGCTTGTCTGTTGTGCGGGTATAGTTTTGCAAAGTGGAGAAAATTTGTGTCCAATTTTTCTTTCTTGTTTTGAGGCTGGTCCCGTTTTCAAAGTTAAATTTCTCAAGAATATCAGCTTCATGTTTGGTATAGAACTCGGGGTCAAAATTGGCTTCTTCTAGGTGTGTCAATACCTCATCAATCTTTTGTTTTTCTTGTAACCATTTGTCAAACACCTCATGTCGCATTCGTATGCCTAAAGTGTTCACTCCAATAATTTCTTGTGTGTTTTTGTCGTAACTGAAATGGATACACTTTTTACCGTCTTTGTGCTCCCAGTAAAAACGAGTCTCGTTTTCTTTTGGTTGGGCCCAAACCCATCCGTAGGTTTGGTATTCAATGTCCAAAAATTTGGCTGAGTTGAACCAGTGCCCCGGACGGTAAGGAGTAGGAGTTACACATAGGGTTCTTGCGACTGTTTCTCCCATCATTCGACCCGTGTACCAAACAGCTTCTATGGGTCTTCGTTCTCCAATACTTTTGTGTTGTTGGGCACAATCCCCAATTGCGTAGATGTTTGGAATGTTGGTTCTTAAGTAACTGTCTACGAGCACACCTCTATCCAAAGCAATTCCCGAATCTTTTAAAAAGTTTATATTTGGACTCACTCCTGCAGTCAACCCCACTATATTACACGGAATACTTTCGCCTTTATCTGTTACAATGCTTTTGACTCTACCATCTTCATCCGAAATGATTTCTGACAAACTGGTTTCTAGTCGCAAGTCTATATGGTGTTCTCTGAGGTGTCGGTTGATCATGGCAGACTCGCCAGGAGGAAGTACTTTGTTCCAAAAACTAGTTTCACGTACCAAAAAGGTAACGGGGATGTCTTTTGACATTAGCATTTCTGCCATTTCAATTCCAATCAATCCACCGCCAACAATAACGGCGTGTTTGCCATCTTGACTATATTTGGTGAGGGTCTCTAAATCTTGTTTGGAGTATAGGCCAGTCACTGCTTTTAAATCTTGACCAGGCCAACCAAACTTATTGGGTTTTGATCCAGTGGCAATAATCAAATCATCAAAAGGTAAAACTTCCCCATGGTCAAGAAACAATTCTTTTGTTTTAGGATTTACCTGGGTAACGAAAGCTTTGATCAATTCTATTCGGTTTTTTTTCCAAAACCATTTTTCATAGGGTTGAGTGTCCTTGAATCTTAGATGCCCCATAAAAACATACATCAATGCGGTTCTAGAAAAAAAATAATCACTTTCTCCAGAAATAATAGTGATGCGGTGGTTCGACTTTTTTCTGATGTGCCTAGCCGCTGTCACTCCTGAAATTCCGTTACCAATGATAATGATATTTTTCATGCCATTAATTTTAAACAATTTACAATTATTCTATTACAAAAAAGAAGAAGAGCTATAAAAAAAGAACGCTTTTGTAGTGGGAAAAGGATAGGCGTAAAAACGGTTTTTTTTACACTTCAGAAGAAACCAAGTGAGGCTGATTTTGTAGGATGATCTTCATATTATTATTGTTGAAGCTCTTGGTTTTAGGAGATGTAAAAAAATAACAAATAAAACCCCAGGATAAAAAAAGACAAATAAACTAAAATGAAAAAACCAATGTAGTCTCATTTTCCCAGGGCTTGATTTTGAAAAATAACTTATTTCACAAACTTTTTAGTGATTTCGCCTTTCTGGGTTTTGCATACAGCAATATATAACCCCGATGGCAAATGAGCAATGACCACACGAGCTCCAGAATTCATGGCAACGATACGCCCAGTAACATCTATGACTCGGATTTGTGTGATGATCTCTTGCCCATAAGACACGTGGAGTTGCTCCTTAGTAAGTTCTAGGAGGAGTGCTTCTTTTGAAAGACCATTTGTACTTAGATTTTCGTCTT
>NZ_JBDNAI010000052.1:0-4962 GCF_039768515.1 Wenyingzhuangia sp. | reverse complement strand
GAATTTAACCCTATCATAAAGGAATATGCTGGAATGCGTATGCACATGAGGCTTACAGATGTTTATTTGATGTACGCTGAGGCATTACATGCTTCTAAGGGAGCAACTGCGGCACCAGATTCTTATGGTTTAACTGCGGAAGCAACTGTAAACCTGTTTAGAGATAGAGCAGGTATTCCAAGTGTAGATTCCGCTATTGTAGGGGATTCCAATAAATTTATGGATGAACTAAGAAGAGAAAGAGCTGTTGAATTGTGTTATGAAGCCCACAGATGGGTAGATATTCGTCGTTGGGGTGTAGCACATCTAGATCAGTACAGAATAAAGACAGCCTTAGATTTTAGTGAAAATCAAACCAATTTTGTTGCGAGGCTTCTTGTAGACAGAATTTGTGAATATCCTAAGCATTATTGGTTACCATTTGAGGCCAAGCAGACACAAATTTACGAAGGTTTTGATCAAAACCCAGGATGGTAATAAATTCGTTTTAACTAATTTAAAGAAAAAAAAATGAAGATAAATAAATTAAATAGGTTGGTTAGGCTACTAAGCTTTATCTTATTGTGCTTTTGTAATGTAGCAATAGCTCAAAATAAAGGTACAGCAGTAACCGCAGTTGTTGTCGATGAACAGGGAAATCCTCTAAGTAATGTTGGTGTTTATGCACCTAATGGTGTTCAGTCATTTACAAATGATGACGGTGAGTTTGAGATCAAACTGCTAAGTTATGAAACGGTAGTTATTAAGAAAGAAGGATACGAATCTGAGCTTATTAAGGCATATGATTTAGGGGGTGATATCACTCTGCAAAAGTCTACATTTCTTGCTTCAGATGATGATGTAATCAAGATGGGAGTTGCCACAAAAAACCGTCGTGAAATCGTAGGAGCTGTCTCCTCTGTTAACGTAAAAGACCGTCATGTTTATGACAATACGCAATGGGTAAGAGATTATATAAATGGTTTGACCTTAGGAATGAGAGGGTCCTCTAACGTAAGAGGATTAGGGAATGCTGTGTTTGTTATTGATGGTGTTATTGGTCGTGACCCTAATATTTTAAATATGGAAGAGGTAGACCAGATCACTATATTAAAAGATGCTAATGCAGTTGCGCTTTATGGAAGTCAGGCTAGAAATGGTGTAATTGTGATCAATACCAAAAGAGGTAAAGTTAATAAAAAGGAAATCAACGTTAATGTACGTTCAGGAATAAGAACCGCAATTTCGTTACCAAATTATCTTGACGCTGCAACTACTTTTGAACTTCGTAATGAAGCATTAGCCAATGATGGTCAAGATTTGAATCTTGTTGGATTCTCACCAGAACTCATTCAAAATACAAGAAGCGGAGTAAACCCTTACAAGTATCCAGATGTAGATTTGTATGATTATGTTGAGCCTTTTATAAACACTACAAATATTATCACTGAGTTTTCAGGAGGTAATGATGACAATCAGTATTATGTTAATATGGGTTGGAATCGTAGCAGCGCATGGGTAAACCTTAATGATGATATTAACGAGGGTGTTAACCGATTTAATGTTAGAGGAAATATCGATTTTAAAGTAAATGATTGGATTACTAGTAGCCTTGACGGTATCGCTATTGTGAGTGTTAATAAATCTTCAAGAGCAAATATTTTAGATGCTGCGACTACTTTTAGACCAGATGCTTATGCCCCATTTATCCCACTAGATTTGATTGAAAACTCCAATCCTATTGTGGTTGGTCAAGTACAGGCTGCAAGACAGTATAACAATGGAATGCTTTTGGGAACTTCACAAGAGTTTGGTGCGAATGCACCAGTTGCTTTAGCGATAGCCGGAGGGTATCAAAGTACAGTTTTTCGTTCAACACAATTTAACAATTCAATAAATTTTGATTTAGACGAAATAGCCGAGGGATTATCAGCAAAAACGTATTTAAGTTTTGATTTTTATGATTCTTACAACATCACTCTGGCAAATCAGTTTAAGACTTATGCTCCGGAGTGGGGAGAAGAAAAAGTTAACAATTTTGGGGTAGATGGATCCCGTATTTTTGGTGAAGACCTTAAAGATTTAACAGAATCTGTAAGTACCAACGGTTTTGTTTCTAGATTTGGTTTTTACGGTTTGGTCAACTATGATAAAACATTCAATGAAGATCATTCTTTTAACTCTACTTTGTTGGCTTATTACAATTCAACAAACACGAATGATGTCATACAAACAGATATAGATTCACACCTAGGATTCCAAATGGCTTATAATTTCAAGCAAAAATTATTTGTAGATTTTAGTGGTACCTACACACACTCTATAAAGTTACCGGAAGGAAACAGAGGTGATTTATCACCGACCATCGGTTTGGCATATATTTTAAGTGAGGAATCTTTCCTAAAGGATAGTGACTTCGTCAATTATTTAAAAGTAAAGACATCTGGAGGTATTATTAAGTCTGATTTAGGAATCAATCAATACTATTTATATGATGAGAACTATTCTAATACCGGAGGTAGATTTATATGGGCTGATGGTAGTTCTACTCAAAATTCTAACTTAAGACAAGACATCTCTCAAGGTGCAAATCCAAACTTAGGATTTGAAGAGCGTATAGACTTAAATATTGGTTTTGAAAGTTATTTGATGAATTCACTTTGGATAGAAGCGAATTACTTTAATACTGAGCTAGATAAGCAACTTACCTTCTTGCAAAATCAATATCCATCATTCTATGGAGATTTTAGACCTTATGATAATTTTAATAAAAATTTATACACAGGTTTTGAAATAGGAATGAATTATAATAAAACTATTAATGATTTATCTTTAAGCGTTGGTGCCAATGTATTATATAGTCAGACTGAAGCTATGAAGAGATCTGAAACGTATGAGTTTGATTATCAAAATAGAGCTGGAAAGGAACTTTCTACTATGTTTGGCCTAGTTGATCAAGGTTTTTATGCTGTAGATGACTTTAGTTTAGATGGAGATGGAAATTACATGTTAAATGAAGGTTTACCAGTTCCAAATTTTGGAGATGTTCAACCAGGAGATTTAAAATATCAAGATCAGAATAATGATAATATTATTGATCAAGATGACCAGGTGGCTATTGGTCAGTCTAGTAGTCCATGGTCTTATGGATTAAATTTGAACGTAAAGTATAAAGCTTTTAATTTATTTGTCCTTGGAACGGGTCAAACCGGAGGATTAGGAAGTAAATTGAGTAATTCTTTTAACAATTACTATGCTGTTAACGGAAATGTTAAGTATTCAGATGTTGTTTTAGGGCGATGGACCCCTGAAACTGCTGATACTGCTACTTTTCCAAGGCTGTCAAATCAAGCAAGTCAAAACAACTTTAGATCTTCTACATTTTGGACTTATGACACTAGTTACTTCAGCATCAATCGTGCTCAGCTAACTTATGAATTAGGAGACAATTTGTGTGATAAGCTTAGTGTTGAAGACTTGAGTGTCAATGTGTCTGGGTCTAATTTGTTTGAAATAGCAAAAGACAGAGATATTCGTCAATTAAGAATCGGTACAACTCCTCTAACCAGGAATTTTACTTTAGGTTTAAGAGTGTCATTTTAATACAAAACAAAATTTAGAGATAAAATGAGAAATTTAACAAAATATACATTGCTTGTGTTGGTTTTTTCCAGCATCATTGGTTGTGAGCCTGAGCCTATTGATGAGAATAGGCTAAATTTTGACTACGTTAGTACAGATCCTGAATCTGCGGAGGGGATATTACTAAACGCGTATACCGGTTTAGTGAGTCAGTTTTCTTTTTCAGAGGCTGCTACTGACGATGCAGTTAGCAATCAGTTGACTAATAATTATAAGAGAATGGCTCTTGGGGAGTTAAATGCTCAATTTAACCCAGCCTCACGATGGGGTAATTACGAGAGAGTATTTTGGGCTAACAAGTTTTTACAAATTATTGATGCTGATCAGATAGTTTGGAGTAGAGATGAAGTAGCCGATACCTTGTTCAATGCCCGTTTAAAAGGAGAGGCTTTAGCATTAAGAGGATTACATCATTTCTATGCACTTCAAGGGCATGCAGGAAAAAGTACTTCAGGTGAATTGTTAGGAGTACCCTATTTTACTGAATTTATAGCATCTGATGGAAACTTTGATACTCCTCGACTGACCTTTGAAGAAACAGTAGAAGCTATCATGAAAGACTTTGATGATGCTTTAGAGTTATTGCCAACAGATTATAATAATGATGCTGGTAGTATAGACGCCAAATATGATGGAGTAGATGTTGGTACCTATCAAAGAGTAAATGGTTCTCAATACAATTTGCGTATTTCGGGTAGAATAGTCAAGGCTTTAAAAGCAAGATTAGCTCTTTTTGCAGCGAGCCCATCTTTTTTGGATGGTCAAGGCTATTATGAGTTAGCAGCTGAATATGCGGGTGACATATTAGAATCTATTGGAGGAACTTCAGGTCTATCTCCAAGTGGTTTAGAATTTTATACTTCAGATAACAACATCAAAAATGATGATGAAATGCTGTGGCGTGGTTCCCTCGGTGGAAACAGTTCTGCTTATGAGGAAAGAATGTTTCCTCCTTCTTTAAATGGGAAAGGTGAAATCAATCCAACACAAAATTTTGTAGATGCATTTCCTATGTCTGATGGTACTCCAATTGATGTTTCTACAAGTGATTACGATCCTCAAGCTCCATATGAAAATAGAGATCCCAGATTAGAAAAGTTTGTGGTTGTCAATGGAAAAACATCTTTTGGGGCTTTAATTAATACTGGTGTTGGTGGTAAAATTGATCGATTAGATTCTATTGCTGAATTGTCTACGACTACAGGATATTATCTTAAAAAATTATTACGCCCTGATGTTGTACTAGCTAGTGATGGTACCAAAACAGGAAAAGGTCATGCAAGTGTGTATTTCAGATACACAGAATTATTTTTGATACTTGCAGAAGCAGCTAATGAAATT